>CAUWNO010000084.1:0-9781 GCA_963559965.1 uncultured Lachnospiraceae bacterium
ATATATGTCTTCGAGAAGGCATAATAGCTTGCTTCCAGTCCGCGTGTCAGAACGCTCAGGTAAAATGCAAGGATAATGCAGACACATTCCAGACCCAGAAAGGTATAATTTTGGATCAGGCGCTGCTTTTGGCTGATATTTGACATGCGTAAAATACCTCGTGATTTCTATAACTTTCTATAGTGTATCATAAAAGATTTGAGAGGGCTTGTCAAACTGTAACCATGTTTTTAATAAATGATCGACAGATGCACGGTTTCTTTTCCGTACCAGTCAGCCAGCGCCTGATTTCTCCAATTAGAAGGATCGGTCGAGATATCCTCAAGGTCGAGGAGGGCAGGACGCACGCTGTAGTTCGGGACCCAGACCTCATCCACAGCTTCCATGCTCAGAAGTGCGATGCGGTGGAGAGTTTCTCTATGGTAAGCCTGCGCATATCCTTTTCTCAGGTCGTGGATAGCAGACTTGGTTGTAAGAGTCGTTTTGCCAGAACAAAGGGCGGCAAAGATAAGAAAGGCGCAAAGAGAAAGCAGCAGGGATTTTGTGTGCTTACGCAGAGGTATAAGAAAGGTATCTTTGTCTGCCAGAGGAAGGTTCTGATGAAACCATCCGATCCAGTAAATCAGATTCAGAATCAGCAGGAGGTAGTAGGCCTGCATGATGATATTTAAAGTTCTTCCATAAATTACAACAAGCCCGAGCGCGTAAGTATTGGGAGCGAACATAGAAGAAAGAAGACAGAAGGAGAAAAGTGTAAAAAGCCCCGGAAGCCGCAGGCGTATTTTCAAGCTGGAAACGGCTGCCCAAAGGAGGGGAATAAGAAAAATAATTCCCAAAATAACATACAGGTTTGTCCATTTCCCAAGATATTCGATACAATACCGGAAAGCGTGGTAGACGGCCTGAACAGGAGGAAGAGGAGCAAGTTGCTCAGATTCTCTTACAAGGTTTCCGGGAGCAGATACGTTGAGAATAAATGCAGTTGTATTTACGATGAAAGAAGGAAGAAGGATCAGGAGCTCTCTTTTTTTCCGGAGAAGAAGTAGGAAAAGAAGGGTGCAGGCGAAAAGAATCATCGAAGTAAGGACTGTGACAAAATTTGCGCCTCCGCAGCACAGAGCGAGTGGAAGAGAGAGGAGTATATACAGCCAAGTTCGTTTCTCAGAGCGAGAGGCGAGGAGAAGCACGGAGATAAGAAGGAGCAGGCAGGACTGCATGAAAACGTAATGAACAGCTCCGCAGTACCAGAAAAAAGCTTCCGAGGGAGCTTCTAAAAGCTCAATGGAAAAGAGAAGCTGTACGCAGGTGATGATATTGACGGAGACGGCAGGAAGCCTGAAATACTTAACAAGAAGAATACGAAGGAAGAGGCTGGTTGAGAAAATCAGCATAAAAAGCATGATAAACGGCGAGAGGGCATAGAGGCGCTCACTGATTACAGCAGGCTGCAGAGCCATGAAGAAAGCGGATGCAAAAGGACCCTGATAAGAGTGCCAGAAACTTTGCGCCGTAGCTGCGGCTGCTTTAATTACTGCAGGCAGCGAACCTGTACTTTCCCATGCAAGGTGAGCCTGAAATCCGTAAGTATAATCATCGCCTACGGGATGAGAATAGAAGCCCATAACAAGCAGCGGAAGAATACAGAGAAGTAAAATAAGCAGCAGAGAATAAAAAATTTTCTGCTGAAAAGAAGAGTGGATCATTTCGTTAAATTTACGTTTCATATGTAATTTTATGCCCCCTGGTTCATAAGAAATCGCCCACAGCTGAGTGGAATATAGTGATATTTATTTCAGTATAATAATATTTCCGGAAGCTGTCAAATTCTGCATTCCGAAAAAACAAAAAATCAGGAATCCTGTCGATACAGAATTCCTGATTTTTGTTCAATATAGCAGGGGATGAGAGAATCGAACTCCCACTAAGGGTTTTGGAGACCCCTGTCATGCCATTTGACCAATCCCCTATTTGAAACGTGCTTATTATTTATATCATATGAAGGGGAGTTTTGTCAAGCATTTTCTTAGAATATGTTTTACGATGTCGATTTTCCTTTTAGTACTTGACAATGCATAGTAGTTGGTATAATCTAATATTACAAAGAAAAGAGTACTGGAAGGCAGGCGGATGAGAGAGCAGGAGGGGATGAGATGAACCCACAGTTTAAAAAAGGAGTGCTGGAGCTCATCGTGCTGGAAGCGGTAAGACGTAAGGACCGATACGGATATGAGCTGGTGGAGGAGGTTTCCAGAGTGATAGACGTCAATGAGGGAACGATTTATCCGCTTCTGAAGAGATTGACGAATGAGCACTATTTTGAGACTTATCTCAGAGAATCGTCGGAGGGACCTCCGAGAAAATATTATCACCTGACAGCGTCGGGGATTCTTTACCGCGATTCGCTGGAGGCAGAATGGGAGGAGTTTCAGCAGCAGGTCAGCAAATTTTTGAAGGAGGGAAAGACAGATGAGTAAGGAAATGTTTCTCGGTGTGCTGCGGGAGCATTTGAAGGTTCTTGAAGATCAGGAGCAGCAGGATATTCTGCAGGAGTATGCACAGCATATAGATATCAAGATGCAGAATGGTCTGAGTGAGGAGGAAGCAATCCGCGATTTCGGTCCGGTGAAGGAGCTGGCGGCGGAGATCCTGGAGGCTTACCATGTAAAGCCGGAATTTGGAGAGCCGTTTGAAGAGACGAGACAGAAAAGAGGGATTGTCAGGTCGGCAGGAGCGGCGGCTTCAGAGGGAGGCGGGGCTGTGCGTCAGGCGGGAAGCTTTGTGAAGGAAAAGGCGATGGCGCTCGGAAGAGCGATGAAGACATTTGGAAGAAAGATAAAGGAAGGCTTTGAGAGAGCGATTCAGTGGATAACAAAACCTTTCAAGAAAAAGGAAGGCGGGGAGGATGTGCAGATGATTCCGGAAAAGAGAAGGGAAGAAGAAAAAGACTGGACGCTCCGGCAGGCGGCAGGGAAGACCGGAAGATTTTTCGGGAAGCTTTGGAGAGGTTTTCTCTCTTTCGTTTTCTGGATTCTGCGGCTTTTCTGGAATATTTTCTGCATCGGCTGTTCGGTTCTGTTTGGACTTTATGGTCTTCTGGCGTTGTTTGGGCTTGGAGCGGTCGTGATACTTTGTTTTCAGGGATATCCGCTGAGAGGGATTGTATTGATTTGTCTGGGAGGAATCCTCTGCGGAGGAGCGGCGTGCATGGGCTGTATAAGCGCAGTGAGAAGAAAGGAGAGAGCAAGCGATGAAGCTGTTTCATAAAATTTTACTTGGAGTATTCTGCGGAGGCGTGCTGCTGACAGGAGTCGGAACAGGCGTTGCCTTTACAGAGTTTTCTTCCCTGACTTATGGCGGAGAGTATCAGCTGGGCAAAGAAGAAATGGTAACGGAAGAATTCGATGCGGAGATCGATCCGGAAAAAGGGAAATGGCAGATAGACGGATATGTATTTGACGAAGGAATAGAGTTCGTAGTGGATGAAAGTATTCCAGAAAATACAGTGCGTTTTGAAATTACCTACAACAAGGCGCTGGTGAGACCGAAGATTCACCCTTCTCTCTATGGAGATACCTGGTGCCTGGAAATCTGGTGCAGCTATGAGGCTTCGGACGAGGTGGCAATGCTGATGGAAGCAAAGGACGCAGTACTCAGCGGTCTGAAAGAGGGGACCGTTCCTTCTTTTACCAGTGTGCAGGATATGAAAGAAGCAGTCGTTCTGGTAAATCCGGCAAATGAGGACGATATTATTCTGTATTAAAAAAGAGGAAGAATGAGTGACTTTTCAGTAGTCTTAGCATATAAAATAGAATAAGGAAAACAGCGGCTGCCCCGGAGAGAGGATTCTTCCGGGGCAGTTTTGGAAAGGAAAAGAAGTATGGAAGAGGTATTTCTGGATTGGGCGGAGGCGATACACAGGGAGAACCCCGTTGTGGACGCGCACCTTGATTTGGCTGCGGTAGTCTATGAGAGACGTCTTGCAGGAGAAAGGGACGTCGTCAGGCGGTATTTTCTGGACAGCTTCAGGCAGGCACATCTTGACGTGGTGGTTTCTTCCATCTATGTGTCTCCCCGGGATCTTCCGGAGGCAGGACTTCGCAGGGCGCTGGGACAGATCTGTGCGCTGAAGGAAGATCTGGAGTCTCTTTCAGGTGAAATGGAAATTGTGACGGACAGAAGAAAGCTTGACGAGGCGCTGTACAGGGGAAAGACAGCCGTTCTTCTGTCTCTGGAGGGGCTGGACCCGATGGGAGAGGATCTTTCGCTTCTTCGCACCTTTTATGATTTGGGCGTCCGGGGAGCGAGCCTGACCTGGAGCAGGAGAAATGCCTTTGCAACGGGAAGCTGTCCGGCAGGAGAAGACAGAGAAATTCCGGGAGGGCTTACAGAGGCAGGGAAAAAAGCCATCGGGATGATGGAGGAACTGGGGATGTATCTTGACGTTAGCCATCTGAACAAAGAGGGCTTTCGCGACGTTCTGAAATACGCGAAAAAGCCGTTTATTGCCAGCCATTCCAACGCGCGCCGCCTTCATCCGACAGGAAGAAATCTGGATGACAGACAGATAGAGGCAATAAAAGACAGGGGAGGTGTCGTCGGGCTGAATGCATGCTCCCTTCTGACAGGAGTTCCGCCTTCAGAGGGAGAGGCTGCGCTGGAAAGACTCTGTGAACACGCAGAATATCTGACTGCCTGTGCAGGCCCTGAGGCAGCAGGCTGCGGCTTCGATCTTTGCAGAGAGCTTTCGAGAGCTGTGCCGCGGATCTGTTTTGAGACAGAGGACGAAGACGTTCTGGCGCATCACGGCGAAATGAAAAAGATGACGGCGATGCTCCTCTCGCGCGGAATGAGAGAGGAGACGATCGCCGGTCTTATTGGGGGAAATTTTTTGCGGTATTTCAGAAGAGTTTTGCCGGAGTAAGCTGTCAGAGCGAGAGAAAATGGCGCAGGAGAAGGCTTCCGTCTTCTGCGTCTTTTCTGGAATGGGAAAAGCAGAGACGCTCAGGATGCCACTGGACACCCAGAATGGGCAGCTTTTTGTGATACACGGCTTCTACAACGAAATCAGGCGCATACTGGGCGACGAGGAGATCATCTCCAAGACAGCCAAGCGCCTGATGGTGAGCGCTGTTCACGACGGGGCGCGGTCCGTATAAAAGAAAGGGAAAGGTATTGCGGGCTGCTTTTGTCACATGGAGAAGATCCCTTCCGGGCGCAGTATGAAGAGCAAGAGAAGAAGGAGAAAGATCCTGTATCAGAGTCCCTCCAAGGGCAAGGTTGATAAGCTGCATACCCTTGCAGATTCCAAGCACAGGCTTTCGGACCTTTGCAAAGGCGTGGAAAAGAGAAAGCTGTAGCCGGTCGAGAGGTTCATCGATGTCGCGGGAGCCGGTATTCTCCTGGTGAAAGAGACGCGGAGAGAGATCTCCTCCGCCCGGAAGGACAAGCCCGTCAAAAAGAAGGTCGAGAGAGACGTCATTTTCAAAGACAGTTTCAAGGGGAACAGCTTCTGCTCCAAGAAGAGAAAAAGCGTTCAGGTAGTTGAAAATCATGCTGCGATAGCCGCCGATGAGAATTTTTTTCATATGAAAATACCTGTTTTTATAAAATATATGAAAAAAGCGAAGAAAAAGACATGGGTATCTCGTTAGAAAAATCAGAAGAAGAGAGCCTTCGAATTTTTGTTAAATATTTTTAAGATTTTCTGAAGGTACTTGATCTTGAACAGTAATGTGTTATTGTATTATTTGAATAATACAGCACTCCTCTGCAAGGGGAAGAAAAAATGCCCGGCAGGGGCGGAGAAAAGTGGATGAGGAGAAAAAGATGAGTGCGTTGGTAGAGGTGAGAGACATCTGCAAGGTATACAATCCCGGTGAAAATGAAGTGCGGGCGCTGGATCATGTAAGTCTCTCCATTGAAAAAGGAGAATTCGTGGCGATTATCGGTCAGTCCGGATCAGGAAAATCTACGCTGATGAATATGCTGGGCTGTCTTGATGTTCCCACATCAGGCGAGTATTACCTGAATGGAAAGGACGTATCGACGCTGTCGGATGACGAACAGTCTGACATCAGAAACAGAGAGATAGGCTTCATTTTTCAGGGCTTCAATCTGATCAGTAATCTGACGGCGCAGGAAAATGTGGAGCTGCCGCTGATATACAGAGGCGTGCCGCGAAAGGAGCGGGAGCGGCTGGCAGTGGAGTCCCTGAAGATTGTCGGTCTTTCGCACCGTATGGACCATAAGCCGAACGAGATGTCGGGAGGTCAACAGCAGAGAGTGGCGATTGCCAGAGCGATTGCGGCGAAGCCTCCGGTGATTCTGGCTGACGAGCCTACAGGTAATCTGGATTCGGCGTCCAGCAAGGAAATCCTTCAGATCCTTAAGGAGCTTTATCTGGGAGGAAGGACGGTGATCCTGATTACGCATGACAATGGGATCGCGGCGCAGGCAAAGCGTGTGATTCGGATCATGGACGGCAGGATTGAGGCGGATTATATCAATCCAAACGCAGATTTTTAAAGAAAACAGAAGGCGCAGCGACAGACGAGGAGAATAAGTGATGTTTGAAAAGAAGATAACCGAAGACGGAGAAGAAAAGAAGATTAAAGAAAAGAAAATGAAAGAAAAGAGATTTAAATTTAAGAAAGAAAGTAAAGAAGGAACAGAAAAGCAGCCCCTTACGCCGGAACAGAAGAAAAAGCGGCGTAAGCGCATTATTATCGGCTCTGTAGCGGGCGTGCTTGTACTTTATATGGTACTCTCAAGCCTTCTGGCTCCGGAGGTGCTTCCGACGGTAACAACAGCCGAAGCCTCCCTTGGAAGCGTAAGCCAGACAGTAGAAGGCAGCGGAACCGTGCAGTCCGAGGAGGTAAAGACATACTTTTCTCCTGTAGCAGCTACAGTTTCCGATTTTGATTTGAAAGTAGGAGATACGGTAGAGGCAGGCGAGACGCTTCTTACCTTTGACGCGGCAGAGCTTGATAAGCTTTATAAGCAGGCAGAGCTGACAGGAAGCGCTGCAAATTACGGATATCAGGATTCGCTTGCAAAGAACGGCGAAAACGTTGCAGAATACAATCGTTCCTCCGCAGCGCTTGATATTATCAACAGACAGCTTGACGAGGAGGACGATAATCTCGATCACCTCAATGACAGAGTCAGAGAATATACAGGCTATCAGGGAGACTCAGCGTCAAAGCTGGAAAGCCTGAAAGCGCAGCAGAGCGAGGCAAAGGCAGCCATAGCAGCTCTTGCCGACGCAAAGACGGCTCTTCAGACAGCGGAGGCGCAGCTGAATGCGTCGGAGAGTCTTGATCATTCCTCTGAGGAATACAAACAGCTTGAGGCTGCTGTAACCTATGCCAAAGGCGAGGTGGAGCGTGTGACGCCTGCGGCGCAGCAGGCAGAAGCTTCCCTTCCGGATCTGGAAAAGAAGATTCAGGAGGAGCAGGATCATTACAACAGTGTCGTAGTAAAGCTTGACGAATATGAGGGAAGACTTAAGGATTCTCAGGAAAACAAGCAGAAACTGGAGACGAGCAAATCCAAGGAAGAGGGCATTAAGGACTCGTCTGATGCAGCAATTCTTTCCTCTGCGGCTAAGAGCGAGCTGGCAGCGAACAACAATCTGAGCAGCCTGAATGCGCAGATGACAAAGGATGATATTCAGGAAGGAAAGAACGGTATCCGGGCAGAATTTTCCGGCGTAGTGACAAAGGCAGACGCTTTGCCCGGCGGACCGGCAGCAAAGGGCGGCGAGCTTCTTACAGTGGCAAGCAGCGAGGACGTAGTCGTAGAAATGAGTATTACAAAGTACGATCTCGAGAAGATGTCGGAGGGACAGGAAGCTGTCATTACTCTGGCAGGTCATGAATACACAGGCAAAGTGACGAAGCTCAGCAGAATTGCAGAAAAGAACGATAAGGGAACGCCTGTCGTGACGGCGCAGATTAAGATTGACAATCCGGATAAAAACATTTATCTGGGACTGGAGGCAAAGGTTGCCGTTCATGGAAATGAGGTAAAGGATGTTATCGTAGTTCCCACAGAGTGCATCAATTCCGGACAGGACGGAGATTTCTGCTATATCGTAAAGGATGGCGTTCTGGTGAAGAAAAATGTGGAAACAGGACTGGCATCTGACTCCCTTACGGAAATTAAGTCCGGACTGGAGTTCGGAGATGTGGTCGTATCCGGCGGAATTACGACAGGACTAGAGGAAGGAATGCGCGTAACGGCAGTGGAGGGATAAAGAATGGCACAGCTCTATGAATACATAAAAATGGCCATTGACAATATCCGGGCAAACAAGGGCCGTTCCTTTCTGACGATGCTTGGAATTATTATCGGTATCGCCTCCGTTATTATGATTATGTCAATCGGTGGCGGAGCCAAAAAGGAAATGAGCGACGCTCTCAATGCCATCGCAGGAGGTCAGATTTATATTTACGCCAACGACAGCGGCGGAATGACAAATTATATTACGCCGGAGGATATGACAGCCATTAAAGAAAAGGTTGCAAATGTAAAAGGCGTGACTCCGGCAGACGGAATGTGGGGAACCGTGCTTTCCCCAAAGGGAAATTATGATCTGAATGTCTCTACCGGTACGGCGGATCTGGAGTATACGCACAACCCGGAAATGAAATATGGTCATTATTTCACAGATTCTGACGTAGAAGCTATGAATCTCGTCGGCGTAATCGGACAGAAAGATGCAATTAAAATGTTCGGTACAGACGATGTGGTGGGTATGACAGTAGAGGCAACCATTTACAATGTGACGCAGGAAATTACAATCTGCGGCGTCATAAAGCAGGAGGATACGGACGGCGGTATGATGGACGCCATGATGTATTCCTCAAGCAGCATTACCATGTATATGCCGTACACGGCAAATTACGCTTTCGGCTATGAGATAGATGAATTTTATGGAATTTATATTATTTCAGAGGGAAGCGAATATTCAAGGGCTGTAGGAAGCGACGCGATGAAGCTTCTTGAAAACCGCCATCAGACTAAGGGAGAGGACGCTTTTCTCCTTCAGGACGGAGACAGCCAGATCGCAGAGATCACAAGTATGCTTGACATGATTACGGCGTTTATCGCGCTGGTAGCCGCGATTGCCCTGCTTGTAGGCGGAATCGGCGTTATGAATATTATGCTGGTATCCGTCACTGAACGGACCCGAGAGATCGGAATCCGAAAGGCTCTCGGCGCGAGAACAGGCTCCGTAATGATGCAGTTTCTGGCAGAATCAGCAATTATTACCTGTATCGGAGGAATCATCGGAATCACTCTGGGGCTTCTGGGAGCCTACGGCATCTGCTCCATGCCGATGCTTGGCTTCGCTCCGGATATCAACGTGATGACAATCCTTCTTGCAACGCTTTTCTCCTCGGCAGTAGGTATCTTCTTTGGGATCTACCCGGCGAAAAAAGCTGCGCGCTTAAGTCCGATTGAGGCGCTGCGCAGAAACTGAGATACCGGGATAAAGCCCGGAAAGAAAGAGGCTGCCGTAAAACAGCTTCGCAGAAATAACGCAAAAACATCAGCCCCCGGGAAGTGGTTTTGTTACCCCGGGGGCTGATGTTTATTATCAGATTCCAATTTTCCGTACAGATTACTGTTACAGATCTGTTTTATTCGATTCGCTTACTATGCCGCTTTTTTAATCAGCAGATGGATAAATGAGCCAATGGCGATTCCGCCAGACGCCATGACAAGATACCACAGAGAATGAACAAGCGCGCTTGCGTCGTAATAAATAAAAACC
>CAUWNO010000085.1:0-9591 GCA_963559965.1 uncultured Lachnospiraceae bacterium
TGAATTTCTGCCTTCGCTCCTACGTCGATTCCGCGCGTTGGCTCATCAATCAGAATAATATCCGGATCGGAAGCCATACACATGGAAAGCAGCACCTTCTGCTGATTTCCGCCCGACAGATTTCCAACCTTTTGATTGACATCCGAAAGCTTAATCTGCATTTTACCCCGGTAGTCTTCCGCATTTTCAGAAATCTTTTTGTAATCCACAAGGCCTTTTGTCACAAACTTCTTCGTGTTCGCCGCGCTCATATTGTCCTGAGAGCTAAGCTCCAGAAAAAGTCCCAGCGTCTTTCTTTCCTTTGTGATATAAGCCATGTGATTCTTCTTCGCGTCCAGCGGACTGTTTATCTTTACTTCCCGCCCATTCAGGAAAATGCTTCCCTCATCCTTTCGCCTCCATCCAAACAGAGCCTCCAGCGTCTCTGTTCTTCCTGAGCCTTCCAGACCTGCAAATCCAAGGATCTCGCCCTTGTGAAGCGAAAAACTTACATTTGACACCCTGGAGCCGCTGCTCATATTTTCCACCCGGAGAATCTCTTCTCCTATCTTTGTCGTTCCCACTCCGTAATTGTAAACTACGTCGCGTCCTACCATCAGCCGTACAAGATCATCTTTTGTCAGATCCGGTCTGTTTGCAAAAGAGTCTACAAACTCTCCATCCTTTAAAACGGTAATATCGTCTGCCAGATGCAGAATCTCGTCCAGCTTATGTGAGATATAGACGAAGGAAACTCCCTTTTCCTTTACTCTGGCTATCAGCTTATAAAGCAGTTCTACCTCTGCGTCGGTCAGCGCCGACGTCGGTTCGTCGAGAATCATAAGCTTTACATTCATAGAAAGCAGCTTTGCAATCTCTACCATCTGCTGCGCTCCGAGACTCAGCCGGTTCATTACATCCGTCGGTTTGATATAATCCATATCAAAATTTTTCAAAATCTCTTCCGCGTCGCTGTACAGCTTTTTGTAATCTATCCTTCCGCCCTTTTTCGGCATACGTCCCACAAAAAGGTTGCTCGCCACATCCATATAACCGAAATTGCTCAGTTCCTGATATACAATTCCAATACCTGCCCGAAGAGCGTCTGCCGGATTTGACGCGTTAAGTTCTTTTCCTTCTACGAGCATCCTTCCCTGATCTTTCTGATATGCCCCCGACATAATCTTCATCAGCGTTGATTTTCCCGCTCCATTCTCCCCGATAATGCAGTGAATACTCTTCTTTCTGATCTTGAGGCTCACGCCGTTCAGCGCCTTAACTCCGGGAAAGAATTTACATATGTTTTCCAGTTCTACCAGATATTCCTGCACTGTTTTTCCTCCTTCTCCTGAAGTCTTTCCTAAGCTCTTTCTTTTCTTCTCTTGTTCAGCTGGTCAATAGCTACCGCTACAATCAGAATCGCTCCCTGAATGACCTTCGTGTAACTTGCGTTAATATCCAGCAGTACAAGGGAATTGCTTACTACCTGCATGATAATAACTCCAAGCGTTGCTCCAAGAAGCGTTCCTTCTCCGCCGTCCATGGAAATACCGCCTATCAGAAGAGCTACAACGTTTCGGAACTCAAGACCTGTACCAGAGTTCTGGGAAACGCTTCCCAGTCTTGCCGCCAGTGTCATTCCTGCAAATGCAGATACGATACCCGTCATCGCATAGCTGATATAAATAAACTTCTTTGTGTTGATTCCTGCAAGTCTTGCGGAATTCTTATTACAGCCGATAAAATATGCCTGATGGAAAAAGTCCACATATTTCAATACGAAAATTCCTGCCACTACGATAATTACCATATAGATAATCGGGAGCGGAATATTGAAAATCTCAATTCTTCCAAAATTCTTAAAAGCCTCCGGAAGACCGGATACGGTATTTCCTCCTGCCAGAACAAGCGCGATTCCCTGATATGCCATCCAGGTACCCATCGTTGCAATCAGCGGCGTAATGTTCAGCTTACAGATAAACAACGCATTCAGAAATCCGAGGAAAGCTCCTGCTGCCAGCGCTATGAGAATTCCTGCCCATGCCGGAGCGCCTGCTCCCATCGCCATACATCCGATATAGCTTGCCAGACATAAGGTAGAACCTACGGAAAAGTCGATATTTCCGGCAATCAGTGAAATCGCCATGGGAATCGCTATCATCATATCCACGCTCATTCCCTGAAACAGAACACGCAAGTTTGCCGTTGTTGCAAAGGTATCTGTCGCAATCATCAGAAAAACTACCATCAGCAGCAGAATCACCGCTATCGTCAGTTCCCTGATCTCAAATATCTTCCGAAGCTTCTCTTTCCAGTTTGTTCCCTGTCCCTTTGTTTTTGTTTCTGCCTTTCCCATAAATCCATATCCTCCTTGTATGTGACACATTTTCACTCGAGTGCATTTCTTTTCCAAAGAAAAGAGTAACCCGGTTACTCTTTTAAATTGTTCCTGTACCTCAATACTTCGCTCGTCACAATCGCCACGTCTGTAAATATGTTCTTCGCCTTCATTCCATACAGAAGATACTTACAAAGCGCGTTCAGAACCATCACAGCCTGCCCCTGAGGGTCCTGGCTTAAAATCACTTTGAAATACTCTTCTTCCAGAAGCCTTTCCGTCTCTGGCGTCAGGTCAAAGCCCAGCGTAAAGATATCCTTTCGCCCACAGTCCTTTGCCGCATTTCCTATGATATAACAGTCTGCGTCCAGACCTACGATCCCTGTCACATCTCTGTCCTGAAGAAGACTGTTCACCCTGGAATAATACTGCTCTGCTCCGCCGCGGATAAGAACCTGATTTACCTCGATACCCGGATACTTCTCTTCTGTGAAATCACGAAAGCCCCGATATCTCTCCAGCGTCTGCATCTCGTCCTGCACCTGACTGATTACATACACCGAACCCTTTCCCCCTGTATAGTTCGCTGTAATCTGCGCTGCAATTCTTCCCGATTCGTATGCCCTCGGTCCAACAAAAAACAGCCTTTTACTTCCCGGCGCGTCTGCTCCAAAAGTACATACGACTTTTCCTGCTTCCACCAAAGCATTAATCTCTTTATTCAGCCCCTCCATGCTGCTTGCATGCATAATCACCGCGTCGAATCTGTCGTTCTCCAGAATCGTTCTCAGCAGCTTCCCTGCTGCATCTTTCGTCTTTCTGTCTGCGACGAGAAACTCTATCCCTACCTTCAGGTTTCTCCAGCTTCTCTGTTCCTTTTTAAAACCTTCTATCGCTTCGGGAAAGAAATAGCGGTAATCGCCTGTCACAACCGCGATATTCCATACTTTGTTTGTAGCAAGAACACTTGCCACCATATTTTTGCGATAGCCCAGCTCTCTGGCTACCTTCATTACATTTTCTCTCGTCTGCGGCCTTACCGTCGTATCTCCTGCCAGAACCTTTTTTACTGTCCTCAGAGAATAATCCGACTTCTCCGCCACATCCTTCAACGTTACCGGTTTTTCGTACATATGTTACCCCTTATCTCTCAGCTCCGTCTGCACTCATGATAACATTGATGTACAAAACAATCAATTATTTTTGATACTTTTTATATTCTTTGTATGTTTTGCACTATTCCCCAATCACCTGAACCTGAACGGTACGCTCCCTTGCACGCGTCTCATCAAAATCAATGAAATGAATAAATCCGAACTCTCCCAGATCCAACTCTCCGTCCATCAGCACAATCGTCTCGCTTCTTCCTACGATAGAAGAACGAAGATGCGCGTCGGTATTATGGCAGCAGCGCCAGCTTTCTCCATGCTCGGCTGCAAATTCAATCGCCCTGGGTCCCGGATGGTGATACATTCCATCCGTTCTGTACGCCGGTATCAGCTTTTCAAACACATCCACCAGATCCTGCTGCAGTGTCTCAAGCCCTGTCATCGACATGTCAAACGCACATTCCTGTGTAATCACACAGCAGGTCGTATGATGTGAATAGACTACGGCAATTCCATTTTTAATTCCCGACCGCTTCACAATCTCTTTTACAGACGCTGTCACGTCATGAAAAGTGACGGCCTTATCTCTCGACATAACCTTGATTTCTTCTCTGTAAACCATTTCCTTCTCCTGTTCCCCCTGTGCAATCGCTTATTTCACCTGCTTCTTCAGATCATCTGCCGCACGTCTCGTCGCTGCAATCATCTCGTCAATCATCGCCAGCGGATCCTCTGCGTTCATAATGCCGGACGCCGCTCCCGCCGCTTCCGAACCAGCCATAATGAAATCATATACCTGCTGACCATTTGTAATTCCGGCAGCCTGCTCTACCATGATGTCCGGATATATTTTCTTAATCTCCCGAATCGACTCCATCACATATCCCATATCGCTGACGCCGCCGTCCGTGCCGCCGATAAGCTCTGTCGGTTCCGGATTGATAATATCCGGATGAAGCTCCGCAATCGCCTTTGCCTCTGCAATCGTGTCGGCACAGGCAAATACCAGAAAATCCAGCTCTCTCGCCCTGTCTATCGTAGCCTTGATGGCTGGAAGCGACATGGGTTTCTCACAGTGGTTTACAACGACTCCCTGCGCTCCGGCTGCCTTCAGCCCCTCCGGAAGAATATCTGCCATTCCCCGCCCCGGATACAGCGTATCCATATAGGGAGCAAGCACTATCAGATGCTTTGTATTTTCTGTTACTCTCCTGATCTCTGTGGCAGGCGTAATAAACAAAACGTCGATATCGTATTTTTCTGCCGCTGCGTCAGCCGCTTTCGCATATTCTAAAACCTTATCGCCATAAATATAATTTTTCGTGCCAATCTCAAAATATGGCGTCCGAATCTGTGGCTTCATCTCTGCTCCGTCCTTTCCTGACTTATTCGCTCAACTTCTTTGATTGATTTAATCATACGACCGCTACAGTCATTTGTCAATATATTTTTGATTGATTCATTCACTTTTTATAATACTGCTGCATACATCCCCAAAGTTTCTCATATTCCCCATATTTTGCATCATAAAATGCGGTTTCTTCCGGATCAGGCTCATAAATATGCTCTGTATGTACCATCATCCGGGCTGCTTCGGCGTAATCTCTGTAAAATCCCAGACCGCAGGCAGCTATCATCGCCGCTCCCAGAGCGCAGATATCCGCCTGGTTCAGTCTGTGAATCGGAACGCGTGTGATTGAAGCAATCATTTGACACCAGAGCGGACTTTTAGACGCTCCTCCCATCATCAGAATCTGCCGTATCTCACTTCCGTTTGCCATAAAATCCTCTGTCGCTCTCCGGACGCCGAACGCCACGCCTTCCATAATTGACCGGGCAAGATCAAAACGATCATGCTCCAGCGTCAGACCTGCAAACACACCTTTTGCATTCAGATTCCAGAGCGGATAATTGGCTCCTGCCAGATACGGATAAAAGAACAGCTCCTTCGTCCTCTCCCTCCGCAAAGCAGCCTTTTCATTCATTTCTGCAAAATCCTCCGGCAGAAATTCATTTTTAAACCACTGCAAAGAAGCTCCCGAACACACAAGAGATGCTATCGCTCCGTACAGACCTTCTACCGGATGCTTTCCCGGAGCTATACAGCTCTCTGTAAATAAAGGCTTCTTTCCGATTCCCATAAGAACCCATGTCGTCCCGGCAGAAAGAAGCATATCGCCTTCTGAAACCGCTCCTGCCCCTATTGACGCGCAATACTGATCATGCGCTCCGTTAAATACAGGAATCCCCTCCGGCAGTCCCATGCACTCTGCAGCCTTCTTTTCAAGTCCTCCCACAACCGCGCCTGCCGGCAGAACACAGGGAAGCTCTTCTTCTTTGATTCCTGCCGCCTCCAGAATCCTTTCGTCCCAGCAGTTTCTTTCGACGTCAAACAGCTGGCGGATTGCCGCATTTGTCGGATCGATTACTGCATTTCCCGTCAGAAATCCATTCATGATTTCCAGCGTCGACAGATATTTCGCCGCGCCTGCATACTGCGGATCTTTTTTCATATGACAAAGCTTCGCCGCGTCAAGGGCTGGGTTGATCTTCCAGCCTGTCGTGTGATAAATATAATCTCCCCCAAGTTTCTCCTCCAATTCGGCAGCTTCTTTTTCCGCCCGCGTATCCATCCAGGTGACTGCGTTTCCGACAGGCATCCCCTCCCTGTCCACGGCAGCCGTACTCGATCCCTGTGTGGAGAGAGAAATTCCTTTTATCTGCGCTGCGTCAATCTGTTTTACTGCTTCCCGAACCGCCTTTACCGACGCCTCTATCCAGTCGGAAGCCTTCTGCTCAATTCTGTTCCCTTTGCTTATCAGCGAATAACCGCTGCTTCCTATCCCGCATACATTTCCCTGATCATCTGCCACGAGCGCCTTGGTACAGGTCGTTCCGATATCAAGTCCAATTACATAGCTCATCCTGCTTCTTCCCCTTTCTTCAGTCCAAATATCTCCGCCTGAACCTCCGTCTCCATACTCTCTCCGGCATCCAGTTTCAGAACCGTTCCCTGTTCGCACGCCGTTTTATAATCGCCGGGCATAGAAGACCATGGCTCGACCGCCATCGTGTACGCCCTGCCATACCAGGGATAAGACTCATGTCCGCAGTACATTCCCCAAATCCAGAGATACCGAAATACCGACAAATCCCACTTCATCCGAAATCCCATACCGAGTCTTTCATTTATCAGCTCATACTCGCCGTCTTCCAGATCAGAAAGCGCATATTCCATATACATTCGGTCTTCATGCCCATATGCGCGGCTCATATCCAGAACACCGTCCCGGCTTTCCAGAAGCGGCCAACGCCCTGTCGTTTCCTTTTCAAACGGACACCTTTCCTGAATTGTCCCCTGCGGAACAGTCACCAGCGGATTCCCTTTCACCTTCAGATACGTTCCTTTTTCAATAAAGGGCCAGCCGAACGCCGGATGGTGCCCCCACATAAAGCTCTCTGTTCCTGCTCCCAGATTCGTGACACGCTGACGCATCGTAAGCACAGGCTCATTGTCCTTAAGCGTCACTGTCTTTTCCAGAAGAAACGGAGTTCGGATGGTCCGAAGCGTAAATTTGAGACTCACACAGTCCGGCGTATCCGTAAGGATTTCGCAGTCCCAGGGATATATGCACGCCTCTCCGTGAATTCCAATTTCCCCTCCGTGAAACTGCGCAGGTCCTCCGTAAGTCGGGAAAAGCTCCTGCCAACCGCCTGCATAGGAGTCAAGAAAACTTCCTCCTCCCACAGCCTTCGTCGGAATATGACGGATATTCTTCAGCTCGTTAAATGAATGCCACATCACATCCACATCCAACGGTTTATAGGAAAACTCCACAATATCTGCTCCCTTGCCCTGCGCAAATACCACCTTGATACGCTGATTTTCCAAAGACACCATATCGACCCCGTTCTGCACAAAACGCCGGATACGGCATCCATAATTCCTCGTATGCAAATATTTTTCCCTGCTCTCCATTTATCTTCTCCTTTCTCTCTTTCTGCACTCGAGTGCATATTGTTTCCGACTAAAAAACGTCCACTGGACGTTTTTGTCGTATTCCTGCCTACTTTTCCCTGTCTTTATCCATCTCAGCGCGTATAACCTCGATTCCAAACGCCTCCAGCTTACTGCATACGGAGCGTCCCGTACCTGTGTCCGTCACAATCTTATCTACATCCGCAAAATCAGCGTAGCCTATCTGTGCACAGGAAGAAAACTTTCCGGAATCACATAAAATAATCGTTTCGTTAGAATTACGGATCGCCGTCTCATCCATTCTTGCTGTGTCGAAATCAGTCGTCGTAAAAAACTGCTTCATATCGCATCCGTCCGTTCCCAGAAAACACTTGGTAAAATGAAGCCGCGAAAGACTAAGCTCCGCCAGATATCCGCTGAAATCCTTTCTGTGCGGTCTGTATTCGCCGCCCACAAGCGTAATCGGAACGTGCGGCGAAAGCACTTCAAAATTGGCAAGAGAATTGGTATAAACACGAATCTTCTCCGCCCTCTCTCCTATACGCGCCGCTAGCTCCATACAAAAACAGAGAACTGTCGTTCCTGCATCGCAGAAAATAACCTCTTCCTCCGAAAGCAGGTCAAACGCCCGACGGGCAATCGCGTTCTTTTCCTCGATCCGCGATCTTGCCACCTGCTCAAACGAATACTCCAGTCCCATATTTCCGGGAAGCTGAATTCCTCCATGAACCCGGATAATCTTCCCTTCCGACTCCAGACGGGCAAACAGTCTGCGCGCTGTAGACTCCGATATATTTAAGAATTCCACTACCTCTGCCAGATCAAGCTTCCCCTCCAGACGAAGCCTGTTCATTAAATTCTGTTCTCTCTGATTTTTCATCTCTTCACCCGCTGTTCATTTCTCTCTTTTACTGACAGTATACCATCCTTTTCCTGTTTTGTATATATATTTTTTCACTTTTTTGCACGTTTCAATCATTTTTATTCTTGACTATTGAATGTTTCAGTCTTAAAATAAGTGCAGAACAACAGCAATTTTATACGCAGCACAGGAGGTTTACTTATGGCTCTTTTAAATGTAACTGCCGCCGATCGCAGCTTCTACGAAGAGCGGCTTCGCGATTATCTGCCTGACAAATTTATCGATTGCCACAACCATGTATGGCTCCGCCGCTTTGTGACCGGACAGGATCTTGCCGGACGTTCCTGCGCCTGGCCGGAAATGGTGGCTCAGGATAATTCTGTAGAAGATCTGATAGAGACAAACAAAGAGCTTTTCCCCGGAAAAGAGGTCATTCCCGTTCTCTATTCTTATGTTAATGTAGCCGTCGACACCATTCAGTCTAATAACTATGTAAAAGAAAAAGCTGCAGCCTTCCATTTCCCGGCTCTTTATCTCTCCCGTCCGGAGCAATCAGCTGAGGAAGTAGAAAAAGCTGTTCTGGAAGGAGGTTTTTGCGGACTCAAGGTTTATCTTGAATTTGCGCCCTCCTACATTCCTACAAATGAAATCCGGATTTACGATTTTCTTCCCAAAGAACACCTCGCTCTCGCCGACCGGCACGGCTGGGTCGTCCAGCTGCATATCGCCCGTCCAAAGCGTCTTGCTGATCCTGTCAACTATGTTCAGCTCTGGGAGATCGAACAAAATTATCCGAACCTCCAGCTTCTTGTCGCTCACCTTGGACGTGCTTATGCAGACGAGGACATTGGAAACGCTCTTGAATATCTGAAACATACAGAAAAAACTGTCTGGGACTTCACGGCAAATACAAACGCCCATGTCATGGAACAGGTGCTGCGCTATTTCGGACCGGAACGTTTCATCTATGGATCCGATTTTCCAATCTTCCGTATGAAAGCCCGCCGGGTTATCGAAAACGGATTTTATATCAATGAGATTCCGCAAGGCTCTCTCGGCGACGTTTCCTCTGATCCGCACATGCGTGAAATTCCTTATCCGGAAGCCGAGAAAATCTCTTTCTTTATTTATGAAGAAATCGCCGCCTGCCGCCAGACTACGGAAAAACTCGGATTCGGGAAAAAAGAAGTCCGGCAGATCTTTTATGAAAATTCCGCCCGGATTTTCGGCATCTGAAGAGTTTAAAAATAATACACAGATAAAAGGTGCAAAGAAATGTAACCGCAAAATAATAATGCGTCCAAATTTAAAATTACTCCAGCCC
>CAUWNO010000086.1:0-9331 GCA_963559965.1 uncultured Lachnospiraceae bacterium
ATCAGAGACCCCGTCCATGCTCCCGGACCCGGAAGCGGAATGCCTACAAAAAGAAGAAGTCCCCAGAACTCATATTTCTCTACCTGATCCTTCTTTTTCATCGCTCTGGCTTCCAGCTTTTCCACCATAGGCTTCAGTTTTTTCGTTCCCTTCAGCCAGTTGAAAATCTTTGTGATAAACAGGAGGATAAAAGGAACGGGAATCAGATTTCCAATCACGCAAATCGGAATCGCCCTCCACATTTCCACATTCAGCACAGCCGGTCCTGCCGCAAGAAGTCCGCCTCGAAGCTCCAGTATAGGAATCATGGAGATGATAAAGATAATCAGCTCCTTCGCAGCGCTTCCGCCCAGTGCGTTTACAAACCATTGTACAAGTGTCTCTGTCATATTTTCTATCTCCTTTTTCTTCTTTGCGCGGACTTATTTTTTCAGATACTCTCTCAAAAACTGAAGAAGAATGTCCATTTCTCTGTCCGTGCCTATCGTAATGCGCAGATAATTGTTAATCCGCTCCGACGCAAAGTGACGCACATAAATATGTTCTCTGCGCAGCGCCTGAAACAGCTCTTCTGCCGGAACGCTTTCATGTTTTGCAAAAATAAAATTTGCCTGAGAATCCGGAAAATGAAAGCCGAGCTTTGCAAGCTCTTTCTTCGTCCGTTCTCTCGAAGCCATAATCTTTCCAACCGTTTCTCTGAAATACTCCTCGTCCCGCACAGCAGCCGCTCCAAGCTTCAGCGCCGGAAGATTCATCGTGTAAGAATTGAAGGAATACTTCACATCCTGCATAAAACGGATAAGCTTCGGGCTTCCCACAGCAAAGCCGACACGCATTCCCGCCATGGAACGCGACTTGGAGAAGGTCTGCACCACAAGAAGATTTTCATACTTATCCACAAGGCTTATCGCCGAGGGACCGGCAAAATCCACATACGCCTCGTCTACAATGACAACGGAATCAGAATTGCGCGATACAATCTCTTCCACCGCGTCAAGCTCCAGATAAAGCCCTGTAGGCGCATTGGGATTTGGAAAGATAATTCCTCCGTTTTCCGCAAAATAATCTTCTTTTACCAGACGAAATTCCTCATCAAGCGCCGGACGGCGATAGGGAATCCCAAAAAGATCTGCCCAGACGCTGTAAAAGGAATAGCTGATATCCGGAAACAGAATGGGTTTTTCAGAGTTAAAGAACGTCTGGAACGCCATCGCAATCACATCGTCTGAACCGACTCCCACAAAAAAACAGGATGGATCTCTGTGGTAGTAAGACGCCAGCGCCTCCATAAGCTCTGACGACGACGGATCGGGGTAGAGACGAAAACTGTCTGTATCCAGTTCCTTCCACGCCTGACTCACCTTTGGAGAGGGCGGATATGGATTCTCGTTTGTATTCAGCTTAATCATATCCGGGCAGTCCGGCTGCTCGCCGGGCGTATAAGGCACTACTCTCCGGACATTTTTCTCCCATACTTTCATCTTTGTCCCCGCTGTTCCTTCTGCCGCGCTTATGTGCGCCACGCTTTTATTCCGATGTGTTACCGTTCTATATTACAGGAGTCCGCGCTCCCTTACAACCCCTTTTTCTATTAAAAATACCGGTTTATAGGATAATTTTGCCTTTCTTAAGCCTTCCTCTCCCATATCCTCTTCCCTGTTCAGATAAAGAAAGCCTTTTCCTTCATGAAGAGCGAACTGCTGATTGATCATAGTATATGCGCCCTGTATCTCTGCATAAGCCTTTTCAATATGAACGACAAGCGTATCCTTCCTGTTTCCTACGGCTTCTCCCAGCGTAAACGCCACAATTTCTCCGTTCACCCGGAGCGCGCCTCCTCTCATGCCAAGCTCTTCAAAAAGGCGCAGATAATTGAGCGTCACACAAATTTCTGCATGTTTATCCTCATCTGCCTCACAGCCGTTCAGCTCACGCCAGCGAAGAGCCATCTGAAAGCACTCTTCTATATTATTCTGCGTAATTGGCTCATAGGACCAGTCAGGATAAAGCTTCATAAACTTATTCACATGATTCTTCTTGCTGTGGTATTTTTTCCCCGAAAGAGACGCCAGCTTTTCCGCCTCATACACATAATCTGCATACTCTCTCTCATAACGGATGTCAAACCTTCCAGGATAAAGCTCTTCCAGCTTTTCAAAATCTTCCCGCGTAATATTGTGAAGCTGAAACACCTGACCGTTTTCCTCACAATGCTTCATCAGAAGATCAAGCGTACTCTTCAAATCTCCCGGTCCTACCGGAAGGGTATAGGAACATCCGCCGTCTATATTGCCGAATATCAGCATATCGTTCACAATCGCGTATCCTATGCCGTAATGGCGCGACCAGAGATAGGTGTTTGCAAAAGTCATTTCACAGCTTCTTGAATCGCTGTATTTTAAATAGCTGTTAATCAGATCCCGGTCTTCCAGCTCCGGGCGCTTCATTGTAATCTCCATAAATCTCCTTCTGTCTTATTCTTTCCCGTTTCCGGATTCGGGCATATCGTCCGTAAGCCCTGCCGAAGTATACAGCTGATAATACATTCCCTTCTTTTTCATCAGGGTCTCATGATTTCCTTCTTCCACAATCCGGTTGTCTGCAAGGACAAGAATCCTGTCTGCTCCATGTATCGTCGTAAGTCTGTGGGCTATGGTAAGAGTCGTCCTTCCGGCAGCCAGCTTATCCAGAGATTCGGATACAAGATGCTCGCTTTCATTGTCAAGAGCCGCCGTAGCCTCATCGAGAATCACAATCTTCGGAGCGCGGAGCATAATCCGTGCAATACTGATCCTCTGTTTCTGTCCTCCTGAGAGCTTTACGCCCCTCTCTCCCACATAGGTATCATATCCGTCCTTAAGCTCCATAATGAATTCATGAGCGCCTGCCATCTTCGCAGCCCGAATAACCTCTTCCCTGTCTGCTCCCGGCTTGCCATAGACAATATTGTCATAGACGCTTCCCGAAAAAAGATAGACGTCCTGCTGCACCACGCCGATGCTGCTTCTCAAACTTTCCAGAGTAATCTTTCGGATATTCTGCCCATCCAGAAGGATCTCTCCCTCCGTCGGATCGTAAAAACGGGGAATCAGGCTGCACAGCGTTGTCTTTCCTCCGCCCGACGGACCTACGAGAGCCACCTTTTCTCCCGGATGTATGGTCAGATTAATGTCGGAAAGAACGGGTGTATGATCATCCGGATATTCAAAAGATACATGCCGGAATGTGATTTCCCCCTCTGCATTTTCCAGGGGAACAGCGCCTTCCTCGTCAAAGATATCCACGTCTGCATCCATCAGCTCTGCGAAACGCTCAATTCCCGTCATTCCTCTCTGGAACTGTTCCGCAAACTCAATAATCCGCCGGATCGTCGCAAGAAGCGTCGTCACATACAGGGTATAGGCTACCAGATCTGCCGGCATAATATGCCCCTGCATCATAAAGATTCCTCCGGCAACAATCACAACCACATACATCAGACCGTCAAACATGCGAACGGTATTCTGAAATGCAGCCATGTATTTATACGTCTGTCTCTTAATTTTGAAAAAGGTCTGATTGTCTTTATTAAATTTCCCGATCTCTACCTCTTCATTTGCAAAAGCCCGGACTACCTTATTTCCCAGAAGGCTGTCTTCAATCCTTGCGTTCAGCTCGCCGATGTGATCCCTCTGTTTCTTGAACGCCTTCTTGACCTGCAGATTGAAATAGCTGCAGGAAATTGCCATCACAGGAATCAGCGCATAGATGATCACGGTAAGACTCAGATTGATACGTGCAAGAATTAAAAATGAGACAAGCGCCTTCAGAAAGGCGATAAAAAATTCCTCGGGACAGTGATGCGCAAACTCTGTCACGTCGAAAAGATCGCTCGTGATCCTCGACATAATCTGTCCGACCTTTGTATTGTTGAAATAATTATCCGACAGCTTCTGAAGATGCGCAAACGCATCCTCTCTCATATCCGTCTCAATAGCGGCTCCCATCACATGACCGTTGTACGCCATATAATAGCTTGCAATTCCGTCGATAATGCGGAGTCCGAAATAAATTCCTCCGACTGTCAGCACGAGGCGGACGCTCAGCGCCTGAAGATTCATCATCCCAATATTGGTGAGGTATCTCAGAATCAGAGGAAGTACCAGTTCACATACTGTCGTAAGCGCTGCGCAGAAGAGGTCCAGGATCATAATTCCCACATAGCTGCGGTAATATGGCACAAACCTTTTCAAAAGCGCGCCTGTTTTTCTTGTCTTTGTTTCCATCTCTCATTTTCCTATCTATTTAAAATCAGTTAAAATCAGCGTCCTCCACAGGATAAAATTCTGACCGCAGATTATCCTGTCTGCTGCGCCGTTACACAGTATATCACAGAATTTCTCATTTTTCCATAGCGCACATGTACAAAGAAACGCTGTCCGAGCAGCAATCAGCAGCTGACCGGACAGCGTCCTTTTCATTTTTTTATTTTAATCAGGAAAACAGCTTTTCTTTATATACGCCGTCTGCGATCAGCTTCTTAAAAGAATCTACGACAGACTGCTTATCCTCTTTGTAGGTTACGCCGAACCACTTATCATGCGTCTCCAGAACCTTTACTGTCGCCCTTCCTTCCTCAAGAAGTCCGCCGATAATAGACGGAAGCAGATACTCTGCCTTAATATCGCCCGGTTTTACATTTCCGAGGAACTCGATAAATCCTCTCTCTACCTCTTCCAGGAAGTCGGGTGTAAGTCCCCACATATTCATGGAAACATAGCCGTTGGCGTCGATAGCCTTAAGCTTTCCATCCTCGCCCGGAACGCCTGCGCCGCCGCCCGGAAGCTTCTCAATGCCGGAAGTCTCCACAACGTCTGTCAGATATCCGTTCTCCACCTGACAGATACCGCGTGTTACGGCTCCATTGTCGCTGAGCGTATTTCCAAGGATAAAGCCGGCCATGCAAAAATCAAACTTATCTGTCGCCGGATGCTCCTCTACCAGATAGTCATGGACCTTGACAAAAGCTTCTTTTCCGTAGTAATCGTCTGCATTGATGACTGCAAACGGCTCATTGAGAAGACCCTTGCAGCTTAACACTGCCTGACCGGTTCCCCAGGGCTTTGTACGTCCTTCCGGATTCTTAAATCCGCCCGGAAGATTGTCAATCTCCTGGAACGCATATTCTACCTCTACCAGCTTCTCAATTCTGTTTCCAATAATCTCGCGGAAATCCTTTTCCAGATCGCGGCGGATAATAAATACAACCTTATTAAAGCCTGCCTCCATCGCATCATGAATAGAATAGTCCATGATAATCTCTCCGTTGGGTCCTACCGGCTCAAGCTGCTTGATTCCCCCTCCGAATCTGCTTCCGATTCCTGCCGCCATTACTACCAGCGCTGTCTTTTTCATGCTGTTACCCTCCTTTTATTTCTGACCTTACGGTCCAAAAGGCCTATACGCCTTTCATAGCATTAACAATGTGCAGAACGCACTCCTCACAAAGTCCGTCCGTCTGCGCCTCCACCATCACGCGCAGAAGCGGTTCCGTTCCGCTCTTTCTTACAAGAACACGTCCCTCGCTTCCCAGACGTTCCTCCACCTCGGCAATCGCCTTTACAACGTCCGGATGGTTCAGCGTCTCGTCCATATCCTGAACGCGCAGGTTATGGAGAATCTGCGGATAAATTCTTACCTCTGAGGCAAGCGTTGCAAGCGTCGTCTTCTTCTCCAGAAGCACTTCCATAATCTTAAGAGACGTCAGAATTCCGTCGCCTGTCGTTGCGTGCTTGCTGAAAATAATATGACCCGACTGTTCTCCGCCAAGCTGGTAACCGTTCTTTGTCATATTTTCATATACATACTTATCGCCTACATCTGTCTTCTCGTAGCGGATTCCTGCCTTGTCGCACGCCTTGTAAAGACCAAGATTCGACATGACTGTCGTCACAATCGTATCGCCTTTCAGCGCTCCCTGCTCCTTCATGTACTTTCCGCAGACATAAAGGATTCTGTCGCCGTCCACAACGTCGCCGTTCTCATCGACTGCGATGCAGCGGTCTGCATCTCCGTCGTACGCAAAGCCCACGTCCAGATGATTCTCTTTCACAAAATTCTGGAGAACCTCGATATGCGTAGAACCGCAGTTTGTATTGATATTCGTTCCGTCCGGCTCGTTGCTGATAACATAGGTCTTTGCTCCCAGAGCGTCAAACACGCTCTTTGCAACTGCAAACGCGCTTCCGTTCGCACAGTCAAGCCCTACCCGCATATTTTTAAAGGAACGCGTCGGCAGAGAGATCAGATAGCCGATATAGCGGTTTCTTCCCGCTGAAAAATCGATGGTCCTGCCGATATCTGATCCTGTAGCAAGAGGAAGCTCCTCGCCCTCTCCGTCGATATATGCCTCTATTTTCTTCTCTACTTCTGCTTCCAGCTTCTGTCCCAGTCCGTTGATGACTTTGATTCCATTATCATAAAACGGATTATGGCTTGCAGAAATCATAATTCCGCAGTCAAATCCTTCCGTGCGCACCACATAAGACACGCTGGGAGTCGTCGTCACATGCAGAAGATATGCGTCTGCCCCCGACGCTGTAATTCCCGAAGCAAGCGCATATTCAAACATATAGCTGCTTCTTCTTGTGTCCTTTCCTATCACAATCTTCGCCTTGTGATCTCTTCCGTAATACCAGCCCAGATACCTTCCTACCTTAAAAGCATGTTCTACTGTCAGTTTTACATTGGCCTCTCCGCGAAAACCGTCGGTTCCAAAATATTTTCCCATAATTAACTCCTTGCTTTTATTTCTGATTACTGACTGCCGGTTCCTGTCTCTCCCTCCGCGCAGCCGCTTCCTGAAGAGACACAGCAAAAAACCTTTCCTCCCATTCTGTTCTGGAAAGGTTTATGGTATCTTTATTATAACAAAAACCGGAAAATACTCAAGGCTTTTTTCTTTCTCCCGGCGTTCTCATCCCTGCCGCCTCAAGAAGCTCTTCTACAATCTCCTCATACTCGGCAAGTTTCTGGGCTTTCCTGAGCTTCTTTGCATATTTCCCGGCGTCCTCAAAAAGATGTATCTGATAAAACCACAGCTCCTTCATCTTAAAGAGAACATTTTTCCCGCCCATATCCTTTTCCAGATAACCATTGAGGACGCGTCTGTGGAAACTTCGGAAACGTTCCTTTTCTTCCTTCTGTGTTCCCGTCTTCTTCGCACAGATTCCCGGATTGACGAGAAGTCCCCGTCCAAGCATCAGATGTCTGGTATCCGGAAATTCCTTTTCAAAATCTATGATATGGCGCGGCGTAAACAGATCGCCGTTATAGACAAGAGACGCCCTGCTCTCCCGGCATGCCATGCGAAAGCTTTCAAGGCGTGGTTCGCCGCCGTAAAAATCTTTCCTGAGACGCGCATGTACGATAAGCTCTTCCAGAGGATACCGGTTAAACACCCGCAGAAGCTCTTCAAATTCCTCCGGCTCCTCTGAACCCAGACGGGTTTTCACTGAGACACGAAGCTGCGGCGGAAGTCCCTCAAACACTTCGCTCAGGAAACGGTCCAGTTCTTCCGGATATGCCAGAAAGCCTGAGCCTTTCTTCTTGGATGTTACCGTCCGCGACGGACAGCCTAGATTCAGATTTATTTCCCTGTATCCATATTGAGAAAGAGAGTCTGCCAGCTGCAGAAAGCCCTCCGACCTGTTTGTCAGAATCTGAGGCACGACGCAAAGCCCTTCGTTATGCTCCGGAAGTATTTCCAGAAGCTCTCTTGTCTTAATACTCCGCTTCTCATGAGGTTCCAGAAAAGGCGTAAAATATTTATCCACAGGTCCATACACTGCCGCATGCGCATTCCTGTATACATAGGTAGTAATTCCCTCCATCGGGGCGAGGTAAAACTTCTTTCCGTCCAAATACATCTTCTGTCTCCTTTTCACACGCATCATTTTACGCGTCTGCTCCTCATTTTACAGGAAATCCCCGTCTTTCTGCAAGCCTTAAATCCCTGTCCGGCGTCTTTTCCGTGAAAGATTACAGACGCTATGCAGTTGACCCCTCTGTCCTTTTGCGTTATTCTATAAGAAATATGCAGCTTTTTCTGTCCGGCAGAATCTGCTCTGACTTTGGAGGTTTTTATGTATACGCTTTCACTTACTCTTCTGCTTTGCTTCAGCCTTTATATCAGCTTTTTTGCCCTGTTCCGCTGGGACGCCTCCTGGCTTCTTCAGCTCGACTCTGCGCCTGTCAAAGCAGCTTTTATCCTGATATTTGCTCTCTTTCTGGGCGCGGCTCTTCTCCTGGCAGCGCGCATCATAAGACGGCTTCCGGAGAAATTTCTGAAACGCCTCCCTGTCCTGTGCATCCTTCTTCTGGCTGCCGGACAGCTTTTCTTTCTTTTCCTGATAGAGCCTTCTCTGCGCTATGATCCGTTAAAAATTTTTGACATGGCTGTGGAAATGCTTGAGACGAACACCATCTCACCAACCTACGAGACCGGCTATTTTGCCCGTTATACAAACAATTATCCGCTTACCATTCTGACTTACTGGTTCCTTATGCTTCTGTCGAAGCTCGGCGTACCGGAAGCCTCCTTTATGACTACCGTGCAGCTTGTAAATATCGTCTGCATCACGCTGTCTTTCTGGATCGGATATCTTATTTTTAAAAGCTTACGCGGACAGCGCGCTTCTGTTTTTTATCTCGCAGTCTGCGTCCTCTGCCCGATCTCTTATGTATGGGCAGGATACTTTTATACGGCAACCTGCTCCATGCCCTGCCTTCTTTCCGTCCTCTATCTTGCTATCCGTCTTTATCAGGAAGTTTCCAAAGGAACAGCCTCCCGTCTGCGTATCGCCGCATACGGCGCTCTTCTTGGCTTTCTGTCCATTCTCGGATTCAAGCTTCGGGCTACGGCTGCCATCGCCCTCATCGCCGTGGCCATCACGGGGATTCTCCTTCCGAAAGTAAGGCAGCGTCTCCGCGCCTACGCTGCGTCGGGAACCGCCTTTCTTGCCGCTGCTGCCGTAACGCTCGGACTCTTTTCTGCTTCTGTAAATCAATATGTCGACTTCGATTACAAAAATACCGGCTTTCCCATGGTACACTGGGTTATGATGGGCGCCCGCTGGGACGGCGCCTTCGATCAGATGGACGAGCTGTACACCTCCAGTTTTGACACAAAGGAAGAAAAGACGGAAGCCGATGTCAAAGTCCTGAAGGAACGAATCCAGGAAGCCGGACCTTCCGGACTCCTGTCCCTTGCCGGACGCAAGCTTCTGAATACCTGGGTTGACGGTACGGACAGCTATCAGGCTGAAAACAGCTATGCCAGCTACTCTAAGCT
>CAUWNO010000087.1:0-9292 GCA_963559965.1 uncultured Lachnospiraceae bacterium
TTTTGTTCTTTTTATTTTTATCCTTGAGATAGCGATCCCGATGGCTGTGGACCCTTACAATGTATTTCACTGGGAGAATATACGGGACAATGGAGTAGCGCCAAACAGCAACTATATAAAAATGGAGTATATTCTCCATAATCCGGATAAATTTGATTCCTTTCTTTTCGGTTCCTCACGCACAGGCTTTGTGAATACAGAGAAGATTCCGGAGGGAAAATGGTATAATATGTCGTATTCCGAGGGGCTTCCGGCAGAACATCTGGAGAACCTGAGGGAGCTTATTGAACACGGGATTATTCCCAAAAACGTGATGATAGGAGTAGATAATCTTTCCTGCTTTGTCGATCCGGCGCTTCATGAAAACCAGTTTTACAGGATTCCTTATCCAAGAGAAAATAAGCTTGGCTTTTACGCCAACTATTTCAGTATCAAGGGCGTGCTTCTTTCTCTGGATGTAATCAGAAATTATGAGCCTGAGGACCCGGACTATGTAGAACGGTACTACAGGAGCGGAAGCACGCTCCGGGACCCGTCGCTTGCGGGAACCTGGAAAGAGGATGCGCCTTACTGGGATGATTATTATGCAGACTGTCTGAGCGATTCCATTGATTCCATGCGGCAGATTGCAGAGCTTTGCAAAGAGCACGGAATCCGGCTGATTGTTTTCACCAATCCCATTTACTATAAAACCTATCAGCAGTCAAAATATTATGGGTATGACAATTATCTCGGCTGGCTTGCGGGAGCAGTGGGAGGCTTCTATAATTTCAGCGGCATCAATCCGATAACGACGGATCGCTCGTATTACTATGAATCCAGTCACTTTACAGAAGAGGCGGGAGACCTGATCATCGAAAGAATTTTTGAGGGAAAGACCGATGCTTCTCTGGAAAGCCAGGGATTTGGCATGTATGTGACAAATGATAATATGGAAGAATTTAAAGAAGCGCTGGCTAATCATTGAGCCAGCGCTTCCCATTGTTCGTATAAAATTTCAAGCCTTTCGGCAATCGCTTCTTTTTCTTTATGGAGCTTCATACATTCCGCAACGTTTGTATAAATCTCCTCCTGCGTCAGCAGGGTATCGATTTCGGCGTCCCGGTTTTCCAGTTCAAAAATTTCAGCTTCCGTCTTTTTGAAATCGTTTTCCCGCTTTCTCTGACGCGCCTGTTCTTCTTTCTGCTGTTTCCAGTCGAGCTTTCCGGCAGTCTCGGAGGTATCTTCCGGGGAAGGCGTATCCGTTGCGGAAACAGGCGTCAGAATATCTTTCTTTTCAAGATAATAGTCGTAATTTCCGATGTAATTTACAAGCACGCCGCCGGTCAGATCGAGAATACGGGTAGCCGTAGAATTGATAAAATAGCGATCATGGGAGACGTAAAGGACAGTTCCGGTATAATGGTTTAAAGCTTCTTCGAGAATCTCCTTTGAGACGATATCGAGATGGTTGGTCGGCTCGTCGAGAATCAGGAAGTTTGCCTCAGAGAGCATCAGTTTTGCCAGAGAGACGCGTCCGCGCTCACCGCCGCTCAAATCGGCGATTCGTTTAAATACGTCCTCTCCTGTGAAAAGAAAGGCTGCCAGCGTATTTCGGATGACGGTATTATCCAGATCGGGATAGGCGTCGGAAATCTCTTCAAACAGTGTTTTTTCCGGATGAAGCACATGATGCTCCTGATCGTAATATCCGATATGGACCTTCGATCCGAGAGAGAAGGAACCGCTGTCCGCATCGAGAATGCCATTCAGAATCTTGAGGATGGTTGTCTTTCCCGTACCGTTATTTCCGATAAGAGCCACGCGTTCGCCGCGCTTTACATCAAAGCTGAGGTCGGAGAAGAGTGTCAGAGAATCAAAAGATTTGGACAGTCCCTCTACCGTCAGAACGTCGTTTCCGCTCAGTACCTTTGGCTCCAGCGTAATGTGCATTTTGGAGCGTACCTCAGAGGGCTTTTCGAGAACCTCCATCTTGTCCAGCATCTTTTCCCGGCTTTCCGCTCTGCGGATAGATTTTTCGCGGTTAAAGGATTTCAGTTTTGCGATAACTTCTTCCTGATGACGGATTTCTTTTTGCTGATTCATCCAGGCATGCATCCTGGCTTCACGAAGCTGCGCCTTCTTCTGGGCGTAGTCCGAGTAATTTCCCTGAAATACCGTCACCTCGCCTGCATCAATCTCGATGATTTTCGTGGCGATCCTGTTCAGAAAATAGCGGTCGTGGGCTACGACGAGTACGGCTCCGTCGTAATTGAGAAGGAAGGTCTCCAGCCACGCGATAGAGTTCATATCCAGGTGGTTGGTCGGCTCGTCCAGAAGAATAAGATCCGGATGAGAGAGAAGAAGTTTTCCAAGAGAAACTCGCGTTTTCTGTCCCCCGGACAGGGTATCCACCTGTTTTGTGAAATCCTCTTCTTCAAAGCCGAGACCCTTCAGAACGCCGACGACTTCGCTTTTGTAGGCATATCCGTTTTTCTGCTCAAATTCGTGGTTCAGGCGTGCATATTGATCGAGGGCAGCCTCCAGAGCGTCTCCGGAAAGCTCCTTCATGGTTTTTTCTGCTTTTCGGATACCCGCTTCGAGATCAAGGATATCCTGTTTTACACAGAGAAGCTCTTCGTAGATGGTACGGGAGCTGTTCAGATCCTGATGCTGGGCAAGATAGCCTATGGTCTTGCCTTTTGAGAGAACGGCTTCGCCGGAATCCGCCTCCATTTCTCCGATAATTATTTTTAAAAGCGTGGATTTTCCGGCTCCGTTGATGCCTACGACGGCAGCCTTTTCTCTGTCTTCTATATGAAAGGACGCGGATTTGAGAATGACGTCCGTTCCGAAAGCCTTGCTTACGGCATGACATGAAAGTATCATATTTATAACCTCAGTTCTTTTTTATACTGAGACTATTATAGCGAAAAGAGTACGGACGGACAAGAGGAAATCTGGAATACAATATTTAGCCATCTGGAATACAATATTTAGCCATGCATCTCGGATTTACGCAGCTGACGCTGCTCACCGCCGCATACGCGGAATAGTTACCAATCTTTGTGAAGAATTCTACAAAGTCATTGACAATTTTTTCTCAAATCGCTTATAATAAGGGCAGGTTGAATACAAGGATTGAGGTGCAATAGAGAATGAAAGCAGAACAGAATGTGGATGAAAGAGTGATTTCAAAAGCAGTCATTAAAAGGCTTCCCCGATATTACCGTTACCTCGGCGAGCTGATGGAGAACGGCGTAGAGCGCATCTCATCCGGCGAGCTGAGTACGCGTATGAGCGTAACGGCGTCTCAGATTCGTCAGGATCTGAACAATTTCGGCGGGTTCGGGCAGCAGGGATACGGATATAATGTGAAGTATCTCTATGAAGAAATAGGAAAGATCCTGGGGCTTGATAAAAAGCATAATATGATTATCATAGGCGGCGGAAATCTGGGACAGGCGCTTGCCAACTATGTGGATTTTGAGAAACGCGGATTTTATATCAAAGGAATTTTTGACGTAAATCCTGTCTTAAAGGGATTGAGTGTCCGGGGAATCCAAATCCATATGCTTGATGATCTGGAAGAGTTTATCCGGAAGAAAGAGATTCAGATAGCCGCGCTGACTCTGCCGAAGGCAAAGGCTGAGGAGATGACGGAGCTTCTTGTAAAGTACGGAATCAAGGCAATCTGGAACTTTGCCCATATCGATCTTCAGGTTCCTCCGGACGTACTTGTCGAGAACGTACATCTTTCCGAGAGTCTGATGCAGCTTTCCTATAATATTACGCGGTATGAGCAGGAGCATTCCCGTTCCTGACAGCGCGCAGAGGAATGAAATATACAGAAAATAAGAAGGGGAATCCGAAAAGCGCCGGCTTTGGGAATCCCCTTTTGCGCATGAACACATATACTAGAAGCAGGAGCTGAGAAAATGACAGGATATAAAAGAGTGGCAGCCTATATTGATCTGGACGCGGTAGAAGCAAATTTTGAATCTATGCGGGCAAATCTGAAAGAAGGAACAAAGATGGCGGCAGTTGTAAAAGCAAATGGCTACGGGCATGGAGCGCTTCCCATAGCCCGCGTTCTGGAAGAAAAGGAATACCTCTGGGGCTTTGCTGTCGCGACGATAGAAGAAGCGCTGGAGCTTAGAAAAAATGGAATACGCAAACCCGTTCTGATTTTGGGCTATACGTTTCCGGAAGCGTATTCCAGCCTTGTGGAACAGGAAATATGTCCTACGGTATTCCGTCTGGATATGGCGGAGGAGCTTTCCTGTGAAGCTGTAAGACAGAACAGAACAGTGCGTATTCATATCAAAGTCGATACGGGAATGAGCCGTATCGGGTTTGCGGATACAGAGGAAAGCGTGAAGACAATCAGCCAGATAGCGAAGCTTCCGGGAATTGAAATCGAGGGAATTTTTACACATTTTGCCCGTTCCGACGAAGCGGATAAAAGCCCGGCAAGAAGGCAGCTTATGCGTTTCCTTGAGTTTTGCGGAAAATGCGGGGAGGCAGGCGTCAGAATTCCACTTCGTCACTGTTCCAACAGCGCAGGCATTATTGACATGCCTGAGGCAAATCTTGATTTCGTCAGGGCGGGTATTACAGCCTATGGCCTTTATCCGTCGGATGAGGTGGAGAAGGAACGCGTGCCTCTGTCTCCGGTGATGTCGATGAAGAGTCATATTGTGCATGTAAAGGAGATTGCTCCGGGAACAGAGGTCAGCTACGGCGGAACGTACAGGGCAGAGGAGACGCGGCGCATCGCGACGATTCCTGTCGGGTACGCGGACGGCTATCCGAGAAGCCTTTCCGGAAAAGGCTGTGTGCTGATAGGCGGAAAACGGGCGCCGATCTGCGGAAGGGTCTGCATGGATCAGTTCATGGCGGATGTGACAGACATTCCGGAAGCAGTTCCCGGAAAAGAAGTTACTATATTTGGAACAGACTGCGGAGTCAGTCTTTCCGTAGATGAGCTTGCCGCTCTTTCCGGACGCTTTAATTATGAATTTGTCTGCGATATTTCGGAGCGTGTGCCGAGGATTTATCTGCGTCATGGCGAAGTCTGTGAGATACGGGAGGGACACGGCAGATAAATGTATACCATTGAAGATTTTGGAAATACTTCAGATGTGACCGGGTAAAACCGGTTGGAGTATTTTCAGGATCGGAGAGTGGAAAAGAAGTGCTAATCAGACGGGGAGACATTTATTATGCCGATCTAAGACCGGTCGTCGGATCAGAGCAGGGCGGAATCCGCCCGGTTCTTGTGATACAAAATGATACGGGAAACAGGCACAGCCCGACAGTGATTGTTGCGGCGATTACGTCAAAAATGAATAAAGCAAAGTTGCCCACGCATGTGGAGCTAAGCGCAAAGCAGTGCAGGATCATGAGAGATTCCGTGATTTTGCTGGAACAGCTTCGCACGATAGATAAACAGAGGCTGAAGGATAAGGTGTGTCATCTGGATGAAAATATCCTGATGCGCGTCGACGAGGCTTTGCGGGCGAGCCTCGATCTGAATACATAAGAAGCTTTGGCTTGCTATTCAAAAAAATAAGTGCTAGAATAGATAAGAACGTCTGCCGACAGGGCAGAAAAAAGTACAGGAAGATAGGAGTGTTTTTATGTCTGGACATTCAAAATTTGCAAACATAAAGCATAAAAAAGAAAAGAACGACGCAGCAAAGGGAAAGATTTTTACGATTATCGGCCGTGAGATAGCCGTTGCCGTAAAAGAGGGAGGACCGGACCCGAGTAATAACAGCAGACTCCGCGATGTTATCGCAAAGGCAAAGGCAAACAATATGCCCAACGATACGATTGACCGCGGAATCAAGAAGGCGGCAGGAAACGCCAATGCGGTAAATTACGAGTATGTATCTTACGAGGGTTATGGACCGAACGGCATCGCGATTATTGTCGACGCTCTGACGGACAATAAAAACCGTACGGCTGCAAACGTAAGAAGCGCGTTTACAAAAGGAAACGGTTCTGTGGGAACGCAGGGATGCGTATCCTATATGTTTGATCAGAAGGGACAGATTATCATTGACCGTGAGGAATGCGAGATGGATGCGGACGATCTGATGATGCTCGCACTGGACGCCGGAGCCGAGGACTTTTCCGAGGAAGAGGATAGCTTTGAGATTCTCACAGATCCGGATTCCTTCAGCCAGGTGCGACAGACTCTTGAGGAAAACGGAATCCCCATGGCAGAAGCAGAAGTTACCATGATTCCGCAGACCTATGTGACGCTTACGGACGAGGATGCAATAAAGAGTCTTCAGAAGACGCTGGATCTGCTGGACGAGGACGACGACGTACAGAATGTATACCACAACTGGGACGAATAGGGAGGATACGAATATGGATATCGTAGCATATGGAGAAACCTATAACCGGGCTATGCAGGGAATAGAAGATATGCTGCTGAAAGAAGAGAATCCAATGGCTTCTTTCAAAAAGAGCGTTTATCCGGGAGCTTTTCAGACATATGTGAGCAGACATCTGGAGACGCTTCATGCGATCGAAGCGATTTACCAGGAGGAAAAAGAGCCGGAAGTCTTTATAGACAAGCTTTCCGATCGTCTTGTCAGCGCAGCGCAGGCGGAGCTTGACGGGATAGCGAAGAAGGGAAAGAGAAACGAGCAGCAGATTAATTATAATATGCTTCTGGCGGTATTCGTATTTCCGGCTATGCTGGAGCAAAAAGGAGACGCGTCAGAACCGCTGACCGATGCGATTATCGAGAAATGGAACGCGACGTTTAAAACAAGCGTGGGAAAGGCTGACTATGCGCAGATTGAAGCCGGATTTCACAGAAAGTTCTGTTATATTACGACGGCTGTCTGCGAGAGTCAGGGAAAGCCTGACAACTGCTATGAATTGGAGCTTCTCCGTGATTACAGAGATCAGTATCTTCTTTCCACAGAGGAAGGAGAGGCTCTTGTAAAGGAGTATTACAATATAGCTCCGACGATAGTGACGCGTATTGGAAGGCAGGAAAATTCCCATGAGATTTACTGCGGAATCTGGGAAAACTATCTTTCGGAATGTATTCATCTGATTGAAGAAGGAAAGAAAGAAGACTGCTGTAAAAAATACATGGATATGGTATGCGAGCTGAAAGGAAGGTATATGGCGTGAGACCGGATACAATCTGCGTACAGGGTGGATGGAAGCCGAAGAAGGGCGAGCCGAGAGTCCTTCCCATTTATCAGAGTACGACATTCAAATATGATACGTCGGAAGAGATGGGGCGTCTGTTTGCACTGGAAGACGAAGGATATTTTTACTCGCGGCTTCAGAACCCCACCAACGACGCTGTGGCGGAGAAGATCGCGGAGCTGGAGGGCGGCGTGGCAGCCATGCTGACTTCTTCCGGACAGGCGGCAAATTTTTATACGATTGCCAATCTCTGCGAGGCAGGGGATCATATCATCTGTTCGGCGAAGGTATACGGAGGAACCTTTAATCTTTATGCTGCTACGATTAAAAAGCTTGGAATCGAATGTACCTTTGTAGATCCCGACGCTTCGGAGGAAGAGATTGAGAAAGCGTTCCGCCCGAACACCAAGGCGGTAGTAGGCGAGACGATAGCCAATCCGGCGCTTGTGATTCTTGATATCGAGAAATTTGCCCGGCTTGCGCACAGCCACGGCTGTCCTCTGATTGTAGATAATACTTTTGCAACGCCCATCAACTGTCGCCCCTTTGAGTGGGGAGCAGACATCGTGACACATTCTACATCCAAATATATGGATGGTCATGCGATGTGCGTAGGCGGCTGTATCGTTGACAGCGGAAACTTTGACTGGGATGCGCACAGCGAGCGCTTTCCGGGGCTGACGACGCCGGATCTTACCTATCACGGTGTGGTTTACACAAAGCAGTTTGGGAAAAAAGCCTTTATCACAAAGGCAACGGCTCAGCTGATGCGTGATCTGGGAAGTATTCAGGCGCCGATGAATGCGTTTCTTCTCAATGTGGGTCTGGAGACGCTTCCTCTTCGTGTTGAGAAGCACTGTAGCAACGCAAAGGCGGTAGCAGAGTTCCTCCATGCGCATGAAAAGGTGGAGTTTGTTAATTTTGCCGGGCTGAAGGACGATCCGTACTATGCTCTGGCACAGAAATATATGCCGCAGGGAACCTGCGGTGTCATCTCTTTCGGTCTGAAAGGCGGAAGGGAGGAAGCTGTCCGCTTTATGGACAGTCTGAAGCTGGCAGCTATCGTAACGCACGTTGCAGACGCGAGAACCTGCGTGCTTCATCCTGCCAGCCATACGCACAGGCAGATGACAGACGAGCAGCTTCTGGAAGCAGGCGTTACGCCCGGTCTTATCAGGCTTTCTGTGGGCATTGAGAATCCGCAGGATATTATCGAAGATCTGGAGCAGGCGCTTTCAAAGGTATAGAGTAAAACGCATAAAATCCCTGATTTTTCACATACTAGGAAAAAGTATGCAGAAAGGTCAGGGATATTTTTATGAAAGAAAATAAAGAGAAAAAGGAAGAAAATTACGGAGCGGACGAAAAAGAGGCGGCGCAGGATAATGCAGACAGCCGGATAGAAAGCTTCGGGCAGGCGACGCTGGAAGACGGAGAGGAGACTATCCATCTTCTGAACATTATCGGGGAAATCGAGGGGCATGAATGTCTTCCCTCTACGTCCAAAACCACGAAGTATGAGCATGTGATTCCTCAGCTTGCGGCTCTTGAGGACAGCAAAAAAGTACAGGGACTTCTCGTTCTGATTAACACTGTGGGCGGAGACGTAGAGTCGGGTCTTGCCATCGCAGAAATGATTGCATCCATGAGCAAGCCGACCGTTTCCCTTGTTCTCGGAGGCAGCCATTCCATAGGTGTTCCCCTTGCCGTATCGACAGATTATTCTTTTATCGTGCCGACGGGCACAATGATGATTCATCCTGTGAGGATGAACGGGCTTATTATTGGCGTGGCGCAGACCTTTGAGTATTTTCAGAAGATTCAGGACAGGATTTCCGGCTTTATTACTTCACACAGCCGCATTTCATCGGAACGGCTCATGAAGCTGATGCTGGAGACAGGCGAGCTTACCAAGGACGTCGGCTCCGTGCTGGTCGGAAGCCAGGCAGTGGAGGAAGGGTTGATAGACGGCGTAGGGGGGATCAGCGATGCGTTTCTGAAGCTGAAAGAGCTGATTCGCGGACGCGCGTGAGACGGCGTATTCAGCCTGAAATATCCATAAAACATTGACGGATTTTGGAAAAACACTTATAATATGGAAAACAGAAGAAAATAACAGAACAGGAAA
>CAUWNO010000088.1:0-9234 GCA_963559965.1 uncultured Lachnospiraceae bacterium
GAAGGAAAAGCAGTTATTATGGTTTCGTCAGAGATGCCGGAGATTATGGCATCCTGCGACAGGGTTCTTGTATTCCATGACGGAATGATTACCGGCGAGCTTGCCTCAAACGAGGTGAACGAGCAGATTATGATGCGGATGGCGTCAGGAATCACAGAATAGGAGCAATAAAAAATTTATATAAAAATGGAGGGTTTTTATGATGAGGTTCAAAAAATTAACGGCACTGTTACTGGCAGGAATTATGGCAGCTTCACTGGCAGCGTGCGGAAGCGGCAAAGATGCTTCGGAAGGAGCAGAGAGTCAGCCGGCGGGAACGGAAGAGCAGGCAGACGATGGAAAACAGGAAGAATATGCAGTGATTATGTCTGTGAATCAGCTGGAGTTCTTTGACGCTTTAAAGGCAGGCGTATGCGACGCGGCAAATGAACTGGGAGCGACCTGGTATTATGCAGGTCCGCAGGATTTGTCACCGGAAAAGGTTACAGAGGCTATCGATCAGGCGGTGGCCAAAGGTGTTACAGGTATTGTAGTACACGGACAGTTCCAGGAGACGGGAGCGGCGATCGACAATGCGATTGAGGCAGGTGTTCCGGTTATCTGTGTAAATACAGACATTGAGTCCAACCGTCTTTCTTTCCTTGGCTGTGAACCGTACAATGTAGGCGTTGAGATGGCTAAGACCATGGGCGAGCTTCTTGGAGGAGAAGGAAAGATTATCATTTCCAACTTCCTTTCCGGCGGACAGCCGTCAGCAATCGCCAATCTCGAGGGCTGCCGCGATGAGCTGAAGAAAAACTGGCCGGGAATTGAAATCGTAGCAGAGGTAGACGACAAGGCGGATGAGACGACGGCAGCTACGGCAGTCGGAGCAGCGCTTCAGGCAAATCCGGATGTTAAGGGTATCATTGGAATGCAGGCTCCTTCCGCAGTCGGAGCAGCGACAGCTGTACGCGAGGCGGGTATGGAAGGCATCCAGATTGTAGGACGTGACAGAGACGCAGCGACACTTGAGCTGATTGAAGATGGAGAGGTTGCCGCATCCTTCGCGCAGAACTCTTATGTAGAGGGTTATATTGCAGTACACTGGCTGCATGAGTATATCAATGGACAGCTGAAGGTAACATCTGACTATCTGGGAGCAGGCATCAATCCTCTTCCCGACAAGGTAGACTCCGGTTCTATTATCATTACAAAAGATAATGTAGAGCAGTTTAAGGAAAAATACGTATACGACAAATAAGACAGATAAGGATTGGGGGACAGGGATATGAGAAAGCCTCTGGTTGGATTCTTACCGCTCTATGTAGAGCTGTATGACTTAACGACTCCGGAGATTCGACCTGCTGTTGACGCTTATCATCAGGAGGCAGTAAAAAAACTGAAAGAGCAGGGACTCGATGTGGCAGACGTACCGGTCTGCAGGCTTGCAGATGAATTTGAACAGGCAGTTTCCGTATTTGAGGAAAAGAATGTAGACGCCGTTGTGACACTTCATCTGGCATATTCCCCGTCTCTTGAATCAGAGAAAGCGCTGAGCAGACTGAAGGTTCCGATTCTTGTGATGGATGCCACGCCGGATTACGTCTATGACCAGACGACTGATCCAGGAGCGCTGATGCTGAATCATGGAATTCACGGCGTGCAGGATATGTGCAATCTTCTGACAAGAAACAATAAGACTTATAAGGTGTTTGCAGGACATCTTGAACATTCCGATGTCCTGCAAAGAGTAGCTGCTGCCGCAAAGGCTGCTATGATGGCTCATATCCTGCGAGAGTCAAAAGTAGGGCTGGTCGGAGAGCCTTTTGAAGGAATGGGAGATTTCCGTATAGATTTTCCGGAAATGGAACAGGATCTGGGAATCCGGGTAATACCCTATGATTTTAAAAAGGGTGAAGAGCGGATTTGTGCAGTAACAAAAGAGCAGATCGAGAAGGAGTACGCAGCTGATCAGGAGTTTTTTGAAATCGATCCGCAGCTGACGCAGGAGGTCTACGACAGAACAGCGAGAACAAGCCTTGCCGTGCGTCAATGGGCGGATGAAGAAGGTCTGACGGCATTTACCATCAATTTTCTGGAGACAGAGAGAAGCAATCCCGGACTTCCGGTGATGCCCTTTACAGAGTGCTGTAAAGCCATGACAAGGGGACTCGGTTACGCAGGAGAAGGTGACGTACTGACAGCAGCACTTACAGGGGCTCTTCTCGGAGGTTTTCCAGAGGTAACGTTTACCGAGATGTTCTGTCCCAACTGGAGAGATGGAAGCGTGTTCCTCAGCCATATGGGAGAGTTTAATTATACCGTGGCGGATGGGAAGCCTGTTCTGGAAGAAAAACCGTTCCCGTTCACAAGCGCGGAAAATCCCACAGTAGCGTATCGTTCCCTGAAGCCTGGAAGAGCAGTCTTTGTAAATCTGGCGCCCTTCGGGAATGGAAGATATCGCATGATACTGGCAGAGGGAGAGATGCAGAAGGTAGAAGGCGAAAATTCCATGGAACATGCAGTAAACGGATGGTTCCGCCCAGATATACCGCTGACTGATTTTCTGGAGAAGCTCAGTCAGGCAGGCGGAACGCACCACAGTGTTCTGGTCTATGGAGAAGAAACAGAGACGCTTATGCATTTTGCAGATTTTCTCGGCGCGGAAACGCTGGTTTTAAAATAATCCGAAAACACAAGGTATATAAAACAAAGTATGTAAAACAAAACGTGTAAATAAAACAAAACATATAAAACAGGAGAAGGCGTGACTTACAATAGCTGCGTCTTCTCCTGTTTTTTTATAAACAGGCGCGTTAAAAGCTGCTGCGGTACGGATGCGCACAGCTTAGAAAAAAGTCTGCAAATCCATCTGCTTCGCCTGTTCAAGCAGAAATTTATATCTTTTCTGCACGGAATAGATTTCGTAGGTATAGCAGTCAATCAGATCCGGATCTACGACGGTTTCAAAATTGGCGTAGGCGGTATCGAGAGCATTTTTTGTCATATACAGATCTTCCAGAAGCTGGCGGCGGGAAAAGGAGTCGCCGCTGTCTGTCTTTGCATCATCTTTTTTTAAAAATCCCATATTAAAACCTGCTTTCTGCGTAGGCTCCTTTTAACGGATACGCTGAGACCGGCGGAATGCTCCGCGCCCGGAGGCGGCGGAGAAACGGTTACATTAGAAGTATAGGCTGAAATTCTGACATTTATACTAAGAAATAGAATATATTGGATCTGCTTGTGTTATGGAAGGAAACAGGGTAAACTTAAGAATAGATACGACATGGTGTTATTTGATAATTAAAAGCAGAAATAGTTTGGATAGAGGGGTAGACAATAAGTGGCAAAAATGACTGTTTATCATGGAGGTTATGCACCGGTAAAGGCTCCTGAAATTCGTGCCGGAAGAAATACAAAGGATTTTGGAAATGGGTTTTACTGTACCATTATTAAAGAGCAGGCACAGCGATGGGCGAAACGATATGACACAAAAATTGTGTCGATCTATGATGTGCGCATGAATTCGAATTTGCAAATAAAAGAGTTTAAAGAGATGACAGATGAATGGCTGGATTTTATCATTGACTGCAGAAGTGGGAAGAAACATGCATATGATATTGTGATTGGAGCTATGGCAGATGATCAGATTTATAATTATGTGTCTGATTATATGGATGGAAGTATTACAAGGGAACAGTTTTGGGTATTGGCAAAATTCAAATACCCAACGCATCAGATTAATTTCTGTACAAAGAAAGCGTTAAATTGTCTTGAATACAGAGGCTTTGAGGAGGTTTTGTAATGGAGAATACAGGAAGAGAGCCGGCAAAAGATAATGATTTGTTCTTTACATGCAGTTTGATCGAATATATTGCAAGAAAAACAAAAAATACAAGAGCAGAAATTGTAAATGCATTAGGAAAAAAGAGGCTTGAAAAAATATATAATTTGGCGGATGTCTATCACAGTGATAATATAGAACGTGTCAGCGATGACTTTATCAGAGCAGCAGGAATCAAAACGGGTAATTTTGACAATGTAGAAGAATGTAAATATGCGATTCCGACACATTGGGATATTGGTAAAGTGTATAAAAGACTGATTAAGGCTGTGGCAGAATGTGAAAAGACAGAAGTTATTGATGCGTTGATAAAGGTTTACAACTCATTTATCAGCAGGAAGATTGACGATTATAACAGTAGTATGTATTATGAAAATCCGTCGTATTTGTTAGAGTGTTATTTGGAAAATAAAGTTATTTAAGGCTTATTATGAAAAAACAGAATATATTGGATCGGGCGTCCATATATATGGTAAAAAAGGCAGGAGACGAAAATATGAAAATCCTGAATTTTTTGCTTCGTATGGTTTTTGGCGCAATCGGAATACAGATTCTGAATGGTATTTTGCTTTCACAGAATATTTCTGTGGCGGTGGGGCTGAATTTCCTGACGCTTTTGACAGCCGGAAGCCTTGGAATCAGCGGCGTAGGTCTTCTTTACGGAATAGCTGCCCTCGGAATTTTGTGAAAATTTTACAATAGACAAATCTGTAAAAATATGGTATCTTTAATTTGACTTCAAAAGAAGGTCAAAGATTCAAGAAATTTCTTAAACACCGGCACATCTTTTGGATGCGGCTGGTATCTGTGGTTTGATTCAGACCAGAATTCCTGTTTGAAAGTAATGAAAAGGAGGAGTTGCGATTGAACTATTTGTTTCGGGATATGATTAAAACCCCGGTTCTGCTCGTATTGGCAGGTATGATGCTGATTTTTCAGCTGTCTCTCAGCCTGACGGCGGGGATGCTGTTCTGCCGGGGAGGATTTTAAGTGAGAGGAAGGCAGATAGCTGTCTGCTGCGAAGAGGAAGGCTATGTCCGTCGTTTTGCAGATTATGCAAACGGGCAGAAGGACAGTCTTTTCGCCGTACATGGATTTACGGGTGTCCGGGAGCTTACAGCGTACAGGAAGGAGCATCCGGCGGAGATTCTTCTGATATCGGAGGAGCTTTGGAGAAAATATTCGGGAGCCCTTGAGGCGGGAGAAATTTTTCTTCTGACAGAAGGAGACTATCAGCAGGAAGGTGAACCGCCTGGTATCTCTAAGTATCAGTCCTGCCGGGAGATTTTAAGGCAGGCGCTTAGTCTGTATGCGGACAGAACACAGACGGATTCCGGGCTGGCAGTCCGGACAGAGAGGATGAAAAAGCTGGGCGTATATTCTCCGGTCGGCAGATCGGGGAAAACAAGCTTTGCGATGGCTCTGGGAAGAGAGATAGGAAAGAAAAAGAGAACCCTGTATCTGAATCTGGAGGAATATTCAGGCTTTGCATCTCTGTATCCGTACGGAGACGGAGGAACACTTTCGGAGCTGATGTATTTTCTGAAGCAGGGTAAGAAGGCTTTCGCCTGCAAGCTGGAGGGAATGACGCAGAAGATAGACGGGGTGGACTGTATTCTTCCGGTACGTTCTCCGGTGGAGCTGCGCCATATCCGGCAGGAGGACTGGGAACAGCTTCTTGATGTGCTGGAAAAGGAAAGCCGGTGTGAGGCGGTGATTCTCGACCTGGGAGGCACGGTGAACGGACTGTTTGAGCTGCTGGACGCATGCGACTGGATTTATACGCCGACAGATCAGGAAGAGACGGCGAAAGCAAAATTCGGGCAGTATGAGGATACACTGAAGATTCTGGAGCTTGACGAAATAATGAAAAGGACTACGGTGCTTGAAGCGTCCGGAAAGGAGGAGCTTCTGCAGCTTGCTGAAAGAGAGGGCAGGAGGTGGACGCAGCTATGAGAACGGACTGGGAGGTTCTCAGGAGCGATATAAGACGCCGGATTCAGGACAGGCTTGATTTGTCCAGAGACGTAAGGGACGAAGAGGTTTTGGAACTTATCGACGAAGAGATTCTGCGAAGCAGCCGGGAGAGATATCTTTTGCTGGAAGAGAAGCTCAGGATGCAGAAGGAGCTTTTTAATGCGATACGGAGACTTGATATCCTTCAGGAGCTGATCGAAGATCCGCAGATCACGGAGATTATGGTTAATGGTCCCGGACACATTTTTGTCGAGAGGGCGGGAAAGCTGTTCCGCTGGGAAAAGCAGTTTGCTTCAAGGCAACAGCTGGAGGACGTCGCACAGCAGATTGTAAGTTTTTGCAACAGGAGCATATCAAAAGCAAGTCCGATAGCGGATGCGAGGCTGGCGGATGGTTCCCGTGTCAATATTGTACTGGACCCTGTGGCGCTCAACGGACCTGTTGTTACGATACGGAGATTTCCGGAAGAGCCGGTGAGAATGCGCCAGCTTCTGGAATGGGGTTCTGTGACAGAGGATGCCGCCGCCTTTCTTCGGGAAGCTGTCGAGACAGGATATAACATTTTTGTGAGCGGAGGAACAGGTTCAGGAAAGACGACTTTTTTAAACGCGCTTTCTGAGTTTATTCCGAAGAATGATCGCGTGATTACGATTGAGGACAATGCGGAGCTGAAGCTGGACAGAGTTGAAAATCTTGTCACGTTGGAGGCAAGAAATGCAAATCTGGAAGGAGAGCGGGAAATTTCCATACGCGATCTGATAAAGACAGCTCTTCGCATGCGTCCGGACAGGATTGTCGTAGGCGAGGTGCGCGGAGCGGAGGCGATAGATATGCTTCAGGCGATGAATACAGGACATGACGGCTCTCTGAGCACAGGTCATGCGAACAGCCCGGCGGATATGCTGAACAGGTTGGAGACGATGGTACTCATGGGGATGGATATTCCTCTTGCGGCGGTAAGAAGGCAGATTGCGTCAGGCGTCGATCTTATCGTACATCTGGGACGATTGCGGGACGGAAGCAGAAAGGTGCTTCAGATTGCGGAGACAGACGGGATAGAAGAAGGAGAGATAAGGCTGAAAACGCTTTTTCAGTATGAAGGAGAAGGCGTTGTGAACGGGAGGCGGATCCATGCAGTACAGGATATATCACTTCAATAGAAAAGAATGGTTCCGGTATGGAACGGAGGCATTTCTTTTTACAGGCGTGATCGCCTTTTGCTTTTACAATTCGGTGTGGGCGCTGGCGGCTTTTCCGGCGGTGCTTTGGTGGTATGTCAGAGAGAAGAAGAGAGTTCTTCTTCGAGAAAGGAGGGAGATGCTGACGCAGCAGTTTCAGGACGCGGTGCTGGCTCTTGCAGCCGCTCTGACTGCCGGATATTCCGTTGAAAATGCCGTGCGGGAGGCAGGAAAGGATCTGCGTCTTCTGTATGACAAAGATGCCTGTATCGTGAAAGAGCTGGAAGCTCTGGAACGGAAGCTGGAGGCAAATCAGACGATAGAGGCAGGAATCTTTGATTTTGCGGAGAGGAGCGGCATAGAGGAGGCGGAAACCTTCGCCGAGATTTTTGCAGCCGCTAAAAGAAACGGAGGCGATCTCCCTGCGATTATGAAGAAAACGGCAGGAACGATTTCTCAGACGGCAGATACGGAAAGACAAGTGCAGACAATACTTGCATCGCGAAGGTACGAGCAGAAGATTATGAATATCATTCCGTTTGCTATGGTACTTTATCTTCGGGCAGGCTGTCCAGGCTTTCTTGCCCCTATGTACGGAAATGCAGCGGGAATCCTCATTATGACAGGTTGTCTGGCTCTCTGCATCGGAGCACAGGAGATAGGGAAAAGGATGCTGGAAATCGAGGTATAGAAGAGAGGATATACAATGAAGAGCGGCAAAAAGAAAAGAAGAGCGTCGGCGGCAGAGAGGCTTTCCTGGCTGAACAGCAGGCTGCTGAACCGGGCGGGGAGGGGTTTCCCTGGAAGAAAGCGCGTGGAAGGCTGTCTGGAAATCTTATATACAGAAAAGAATGTACAGGAGAAGACAGAAGAATTTTATCTGGAAAAGCATCTTCTTCTTTTGAAAATCTTCGCAGCCGGAATCCTGACGTCTGCCGCAGCCGTACTGGCGGCAGGCGGAAGAGAACTTTTACTGGACGGTCATTTTCTTCCAAGGCAGGAGGAGGCGTACACAAGGGAGCTGGAGCTGACAGAGCCGGAAAGCGGGCGGACCGGAACGCTGGAAGTCACGGTAGAACCGCGTGAGCGGACGGCAGAAGAAAACCGAAGACTTTTGGAGAGAGCAAAGGAAGAGCTGGAGACCTGTATATTAGGGGAAAATCCTTCTCTTGAGGAGGTCAGAAGTCCTCTTATACTGGAGGAAACAGTAGGAGAACTTCCGGTTGTGGCGCAGTGGGAGCAGGATTCCGCGCGGATTCTGAATCCGGATGGCAGTATCCGGACAGACAGGCTTACGGAGGAAGGGACAGTGACAGAGCTGACAGTCCGCCTTTGCTGCGGGGAAGAGGAAGAAAGGTACCGCTTTGCGGTTCATGTTCTGCCGCCGCTTCTGAGCGCAGAGGAAAGCTGGATCAGGGCAGTCGGTCAGGCTGTGGAAGAGATGCAGGAGAAAAGCGGGAAGGAAGAGCTGAAAGAGCTTCCGGAGACGGTGCAGGAGAAAAAAATTCTCTGGAGCGAGAAGAAGACTTCCCCGGCAGGGTGGATGGTTCTGCTCACAATTTTATGTGGAATCTGTGTATACAGGGCGAAGGATCAGGAGCTTGAAAAACAGATTGGCGAGCGGGAGCGGCAAATGAAGCGCGATTATGCAAAGATTGTGAGTAAGCTTGTACTGCTGACAGAAGCGGGTTCGGCGGTCAGGACAGCGTGGGAGACGATAGTAAGAGATTATCAGAAGAAGAAAGAAGACGGCAGAACGGAACTGCGCTGGGCATATGAGGAGATGGCGCTTGCCGGAAGAGAGATGCAGAACGGAACGGCAGAGACAAGAGCGTATGAAAATTTCGGTATGCGCTGCCGTATCCCCTGCTACATGAAGCTGGCAGCCCTTCTGGGACAGAATGTCAGAAAAGGAGGGAGAGGTCTTGGAGAGCTTCTGTATGCGGAGACGGCGGAGGCGTTTGAGCAGAGAAAGGCAGGAGCGGTAAGTCAGGGAGAGGAGGCGGCGACAAAGCTGCTGTTTCCGCTGATTCTGACACTTCTTGCGGTGATGCTTCTTGTGATTGCCCCTGCGGGCATGGCTATGAAAATATAGGAAAAGGAGAAAGGGTATGAAAAACTGGATGAAGAGCTGCTGGAAAAATTTCCGGAATCAGGAGGATGGAATCGGGACGGTAGAAATGATACTGATACTTGTCGAAATATTTACCCCTTAATTTACGATATATATTATGTGGATATAGTGGAAAAAAC
>CAUWNO010000089.1:0-8895 GCA_963559965.1 uncultured Lachnospiraceae bacterium
GGTTCTCCTTTTTGCTGTGAATAAAGAGGATCGAGCTATGTTCCATGAGGTTTTTGATAACCTTATTGTATTGCTTCTGGAAAATCAGAATTTAGATCTGGTATTAGAAAGCAGAAATTATGAGGCGTTCGTAGACGCAATTATGTCCTGCGAATGAAGAAAACAGAGTTTTTCTGTCCAGAGTTTTGTATAGCTGAACTGGTACGGGCTTCCTGATGTATGCTTTGGTAAAATTCTATAAATTTTTATTTCCAAAAGGCACTTCTCATGGTATAATGACATAATTACATAAAAGGAGGAGGCCATGTTTACATTCAACTTTAAAAAGAATTACAGAGAAGTGCCGCCGGAAAACGGACAGGAGCAGCAGCGCCAGGGGAAGGGAAGAGGAAAAGGACCGGGAATCAAAGGCTTCCGAAAGGCTTTTTCCGGAGTTCTGCTCGCTATCGTGATTGTTTTCCTTGGAAGTTCCTGCTGGTATACGATTCAGGAGGAAGAGCAGGCAGTAGTCTGCACCTTTGGAACGCCCAAGGCTGTGACAGAGCCGGGACTTCATTTTAAGATACCGCTGATTCAGACGGTGACGAAGGTGAATACAACGATACAGGGCTTGTCCGTAGGATACGATGACGACGCGCAGTATACGGACGACGCGATGATGATTACATCGGACTATAATTTTATCCGTGTCGATTTCTACGCCGAGTACAGAATATCCGATCCGGTCAAGGCTTTGTATGCGTCGGAAGATCCGGTGCGCGTTCTGGACAATATCGCGCAGAACTGTATTCGTACCACGATTGGCTCCTATACGGTAGACGCAGTCCTGACGACAGGAAAGAATGAGATTCAGGCAAATATTAAGCAGATGATTCTCGATAAGCTGGAAGCCTACGATATAGGAATTCAGCTGGTGAGCATTTCGATTCAGGACGCACAGCCGCCCACGACAGAGGTTATCACAGCCTTTAAGGCAGTAGAGACTGCGAAGCAGGGCAAGGAAACGGCGCTGAATAATGCGAACAAATACAGAAACGAGCAGATTCCTCAGGCGAAGGCGCAGGCAGATAAGATTCTTCAGGATGCGGAGGCGGAAAAGGAAAGCCGTATCAATGAGGCGGAAGGTCAGGCGGCGCGTTTCAATTCCATGTATGCAGAGTATGCAAAGTATCCGGCTATCACAAGACAGCGTATGTTCTATGAGGCGATGGAGGATGTGATGCCGAATATGAAGATTATTATCGAAGGCTCGGACGGAAGCCGCGTACAGCAGCTCCTGCCGCTGGAGCCTTTCAGCAGCACGACGACAGTGACGGAGGAATCAGCCGATGAGTAAAGAGAAAAAGCCTTTTGGTTTTATAAAATACATAATAGCAGTCTTTCTTCTGCTGGGGCTGGCTAACAGTCTTGTCATCTGCAGAGAAAACGAATACAAGCTGATTCGTCAGTTCGGAAAGGTACAGAGGGTGGTATCTGAATCAGGGCTGTCTTTTAAGATTCCGTTTATGCAGACGACAGATACGGTTCCCAGAGAAATTCTTGTGTATGACCTTCCGGCATCTGATGTCATTACGTCAGATAAGAAATCTATGATTGTAGACAGCTATGTGCTGTGGAAGGTGACCGATCCTCTGACTTTTACGCAGACGCTGGCTAATTCCGTATACAATGCGGAAAACCGCATCAACGCTCTTGTATATAACGCTACGAAGAATACCGTGTCCAGCATGACTCAGGACGAGGTGATAAAGAGCCGTGACGGAAAGATGACGGTGACGGCGGGAGAGACGGAAAACGATGTGGAATCTAATGATCTGATTCTGGAGGAACAGACAGAGGAAGTGCAGATCAAGTCTCTGACCGAAGAGATTATGGAGCAGCTTGGAGATTACAAACAGTATGGTATCGATATTCTGGCGGTAGAAGTGAAAAAGCTTGATTTGCCGGATGACAACAAGCAGGCTGTTTATACGCGAATGATTTCAGAGAGAGAGAATATTGCGGCACAGTATACGGCAGAAGGCGAGTCTCAGGCTCAGATGATTCAGAATACGACAGATAAGGAAGTATCTATCATGCTTTCCGAGGCGAAGGCGCAGGCAGAACAGCTTGTGGCGGAAGGAGAGGCAGAATATATGAAGATTCTTTCCGATGCCTATTCCGATCAGAGCCGCAGCGAATTTTACGCCTTTGTCCGCAGCCTCGACGCGGCAAGAGAGAGTCTGAAGGGAAGTAACGACAAGACGCTGATTCTTCCGGCAGATTCTCCGATTGCACAGATTTTTTCCGGACAGTAGGCGGCTGGAAACTCTTCGGCAGTCTTCAGAAAAAGTGCGCAGGCAGGCTTTGGAAAAAGTGTACATAATTCTTGACAGAGGAAAAGAACTGTGATAGAGTGTAACAGTATGAAAATTGCTGGTATTCAGTAATCGGACACTCCGACCATTACTTAATATGCGGCGTATAAAAAAGAAGGAGGAAACATCATGATTGCAAAGGAAAAAAAGCAGGCGATTATCGCTGAGTACGGTCTGAAGCCGGGCGACACAGGATCACCGGAGGTACAGGTAGCTATTCTGACAGCTCGTATTCAGGAGCTCACAGAGCATCTGCAGAGCAACCCGAAGGATCATCATTCCAGACGCGGTCTTCTGAAGATGGTTGGTCAGAGACGTAACATGCTTGCATACCTGAAGAAGATGGATATCGAAAGATATCGTAGCCTGATTGAGAGATTAGGACTCAGAAAATAAGTTTCAAAAGGGCGGAGGAATTCTCAGAGTTCTTTCGCCCCGTTTTTGTGTAACCCTTTCACCCCAGTAGGAGAAATGCTCCGAGACCACTGATGCGCACATGAGGACAGAAGACCGTTTTCCTGTGCAGATCAGTAGTTTCGGTTTCTCCTACGCCAGATATACTGAACAGAATAGGAGAAAAAGAATGTATAAGAGTTTTTCCATGGAGCTGGCAGGCAGAACTCTGACTGTAGATGTGGGCAGAGTTGCAAAGCAGGCAAACGGCGCTGCTTTCATGCACTACGGCGACACGACGGTGCTTTCCACAGCAACGGCGTCTGATAAGCCGAGAGACGGAATTGATTTCTTTCCGCTGAGCGTAGAATTTGAGGAGAAGCTGTACTCTGTCGGCAAGATTCCGGGCGGCTTCAATAAGAGAGAAGGAAAGGCATCGGAGAACGCAGTTCTGACGGCGCGCGTTATCGACCGTCCTATGCGTCCGCTTTTCCCGAAGGATTACCGCAACGATGTTACACTGAACAATCTGGTTCTTTCTGTAGATCCGGAATGCAGCCCGGAGCTTACGGCTATGCTCGGCTCTGCGATTGCAACCTCTATTTCCGACATTCCGTTTGCAGGTCCCTGCGCTATGACGCAGATTGGCATGATTGACGGAGAGTTTATTATAAACCCGGGTCAGAGCCAGTATAAGGTTTCCGATCTGAAGCTGACAGTTGCTTCTACAAGAGAAAAGGTGATCATGATTGAAGCCGGAGCTAATGAGCTTCCGGAGGATAAGATGATCGAGGCTATTTATATGGCGCATGAAGTGAACCAGCAGGTTATCGCATTCATCGACAAGATTGTGGCTGAGTGCGGCAAGGAGAAGCACAGCTATACAAGCTGCGCGGTTCCGGAAGAGCTGTTTGCGGCAATCAAAGAAATTGTTCCGCCGGAAGAGATGGAGCAGGCTGTATTTACAGACGAGAAGCAGGTTCGCGAGGAGAATATCCGTCAGATCACAGAGCGTCTTGAGGAAGCGTTCGCAGATAAGGAAGAATGGCTGGAGGTTCTCGGCGAGGCGGTATACCAGTATCAGAAAAAGACGGTCCGCAAGATGATCCTTAAAGATCACAAGCGTCCGGACGGACGTGAGATTACGCAGATCCGTCCGCTGGCAGCAGAGGTAGATCTGATTCCGCGTGTACATGGTTCTGCGATGTTCACAAGAGGACAGACTCAGATCTGCAATATCTGTACACTTGCTCCGCTGTCTGAGGCACAGCGTCTGGACGGTCTTGACGAAAATGAGACAAGCAAGCGTTATATGCATCATTATAATTTCCCGAGTTACTCCGTAGGTGAGACAAAGCCGAGCCGCGGACCGGGACGCCGTGAGATTGGACACGGAGCGCTGGCAGAGCGCGCACTTCTTCCGGTGCTGCCCTCTGAGGAGGAATTCCCCTATGCGATCCGTACCGTATCAGAGACTTTTGAGTCAAACGGTTCCACATCTATGGCTTCCACCTGTGCATCCTGTATGTCCCTGATGGCAGCAGGCGTACCGATTAAGAAAATGGTGGCAGGTATCTCCTGCGGTCTTGTGACAGGCGATACAGACGATGATTTTGTACTTCTGACAGATATTCAGGGTCTTGAGGACTTCTTCGGAGACATGGACTTTAAGGTAACAGGTACGACAGAAGGAATCACAGCTATTCAGATGGATATTAAGATTCATGGTCTGACACGTCCGATCGTAGAAGGAGCAATCGCACGCTGCCGTGAAGCGCGTCTCTTTATCATGGATAACTGCATGAAGCCCTGTATTTCTGAGCCGAGAAAAGAGGTAGGACCTTTTGCTCCGAAGATCGTACAGATTCAGATTGATCCGCAGAAGATCGGAGATGTAGTCGGACAGAGAGGAAAGACAATCAACGCCATCATCGAGCAGACAGGCGTGAAGATTGATATTGACGATGAGGGAGCCGTATCAGTATGCGGAACAGATAAGGCTGGTATGGACAAGGCGATAGAGCTTATCCAGACGATTGTGACAGATTTCGAGGAAGGCATGGTTCTGACAGGAAAGGTTGTCAGCATCAAAGAATTCGGTGCATTCCTTGAGTTTGCTCCCGGAAAAGAGGGCATGGTTCACATTTCCAAGATTGCAAAGCAGCGCATCAACCGCGTAGAGGATGTACTTACTCTGGGCGATGTGGTGAAGGTAGTATGTCTTGGAAAAGACAAGATGGGAAGATACAGCTTCAGCATCAAGGATTTGAAGGAAGACTAGACAAAGAACAGCGGTTTTTCGTCTGACGGACATGTAAAATACTTAAAAAAGTATTGACAGAAGTTCTTTCAGACACTATAATCTTATGTGTGCAAGATACCTCTGTTTTCAGAGGTAAATTACCCAGACAGTTGTCTAGTGCACAATACGCAACTGGAGGGAGGTTAGGTGTGATACTATGTCGAATGTAATCGTAAAAGAGAACGAGACTTTAGATAGCGCTCTGCGTCGTTTCAAGAGAAACTGTGCAAAAGCAGGCATTCAGCAGGAGATTCGTAAGAGAGAGCATTACGAGAAGCCGAGTGTTAGACGTAAGAAAAAGTCTGAAGCAGCGAGAAAGCGTAAATACAATTAATTGTGCGTGAAATTCCCCGGTGTAAGCCGGGGGATTTTTTGTTGCCAGGCATACGAAAAAAACGTCCACTGGATGTCTTTTAGTTGCCGGGGAGTTTTTCTGATTTGTAGAAAATACCAGCGGAATTAGAATCTTTTTTGTTATTTTTACTATAGCTTTTTAGAAAAAAAAGTTATAGTATTATTGAGATTTAAAAACAATGAGAGAACAGGAGGGAATGGGATGGAGCAGATGGAAACAGTGCTTGGCAGGCTTTCTGAGATTGAGAGCGTTGCTGTCTCTCTGGAAGAAAAGGCAGCAGAGCAGAAAAAGAGAATTGCTGCGGAATACGAAGCGAAGACACAGGCTTTTGACAGAGAGATTGACGAGCAGACAAAGGAGAAGCTGAAAAGCCTGAATGAGAAGCTGAAAGAAGAGGCAGAACAGGAACTCCTGAAGATGCGCCGGGGAACGGAACAGATTCTGAACGCGATGGAAGAAGAATACAGCCAGAATCATCGTCAGCTGGCGGAAAACATCTTTCGTGAGATGATAGGAGATAAAGCATGAGCAGTCTGGTAAGATACAGTGCTATTGCGACGAAAATACGGGCTATGGAGAGCAGGCTTTTAAGAGAAGAGGATTACAGAATCCTTGCCGCTATGGACAGCGTGCCGCAGGCGGTGGCGTATCTAAAGAAAACGCCTGCCTATGAAGCTGTGCTCAGGGATAAGGAAGAAGCCCAGCTTCACAGAGGAGATATCGAGCGCCTGATGGTAGGAACTTTGTACCATGATTTCTCCAAGCTGTACCGTTTCTGCGATCAGGGTCAGAAAAAGCTTTTAAAGCTGTATTTCAGCAGATTTGAAATTACAGTGATGAAGAGGGCGTTCCGCCGTGTGTTCAATCATGGAGACAGAACTGCCGAGGAAAAGGGCTTCCGTGCCGCCCTGCAAAAATATACGGATATTCCGCTGGAGGATCTGGCACAGGCGGAGACGATGCCGGAGGTGCTTGCAGCTTTGAAGGGGACGCATTATTATAAGGCGCTTCAGAAGTTGGAACATGCGGAAGGAGCTACGCTTTTTGATTATGAGATGACGCTGGATCTTTATTGTTTTTCCATGATATGGAAGCAGAAAAATAAGCTTTTAAAAGGGCGGGAACAGGAACTTCTTACAAAAAGCCTTGGTAGCAGAATCGATTTGCTGAATATGACGTGGATTTACCGGGCAAAAAAATATTATCAGCTTACAGAAGCCTATATTTATACGCTGCTCATTCCTGTTACTTATAAGCTGCAGGACAGTGATATCCGGAAAATGGTGACGGCGTCAGATGAAAAAGCATTGGAAGACGCAGTAGAGGCTACTTATTATGGAAGACATTTTCTTGAACCGGAGAACTGCGAGCTGGAAGAGCTGTATTTTCAGCTTATCGGCAGAATCTACGGAATGGAAAAGCGGAAAAATCCATATTCGCTGGCAGTGCTTGTTTCTTATCTGTATGAGAAAGAACAGGAGATAGAAAAGCTGACTACGGTTCTTGAAGGCGTGAGATATCAAATTGCGCCGGAGGAGACGCTTAAGTATGCAGGACTGCAGAGAGACGGAAAGACACGGTAGAGGAGGTAAGAGTAAGTGATTGTCAAAATGAAGTTTTTGAGCATCACAGGGCCGAAGGACGATATTGAACGGATGGCAGGTCAGTATCTGTCCAAATATGAGATACAGCTGGAAAGCGCCCTGACAGAGCTTAAAACAGTACAGAATCTGAGGGCTTACACAGATAAAAATCCATATGCAGAGGTGATTCGCCGGGCAAAGGAATATCTGCCTTCTGATTTGAAAACAGATAAAGAATTTCCGGATATGACGGTAGAAAAAGCAGTGGAAATCCTCCGCGGCGCCGAGAGCAGCCTTACAGGGCTTCACAGCCGCAGGGAGGAGCTTGAAGAAAAGAGAGAAAAATGCAGAGGCTCTCTGGAAGGAATTGGTCCGTTTCAGGAGTTGCAGTTCGACGTGCATAAGCTTCTGGAATTTCGCTATGTGAAATACAGGTTCGGACGGATTTCCAGAGATTATTTTGATAAGTTTGACCGCTACGTCTATGATACGCTGGATACGATTTTTTATAAATGCCACTGCGATGAGGAATATGTCTGGGGCGTATACTTCGTTCCGGCTTCCAAAGCAGATCAGGTGGACGCTGTCTACGCGTCGATGCATTTTGAGCACATCTTCCTGCCGGATGAATATGAAGGAACGGGAAGCGAGGCGTACAAAGAGCTGAAAGAAAGACTGGATACGATTGACGCCAGTCTGAAAGAGCTGGACAAAGAGATATCGGCAGTCGTGGCAGACAGACTGGACGAGCTGGCGGCGGCGCTTCAGTATCTGGAGAAGCGTTCCTCAAGCTTTGATATCAGAAAATATGCGGCTCTTACAAGAGAAAAGGATAATGTCTTCTATATTCTGTGCGGCTGGATGCCGGAGCAGGATGCAGACGCTTTCCAGAAAGAGATAGAGTCGGACGAGCAGACCTTTGTAGTTGTGGAAGATGATCACAACAACATTTTCAGTACGCCGCCTACCAAGCTTAAGAATTTTAAGCTGTTTCGTCCTTTTGAAATGTATGTCAATATGTACGGGCTTCCGGCTTACAATGAGTTTGATCCGACGGCATTTGTCGCATTGACGTATGCCTTTATCTTCGGAGCGATGTTCGGCGACGTGGGACAGGGACTGATTCTGCTTCTGGGAGGCTTCCTTCTTTATAAGAAGAAGGGCATGAATCTGGCGGCAATCGTGGCGAGCGCAGGTGTGTTCTCCACCTTCTTCGGCTTTATGTACGGAAGCTTTTTCGGCTTTGAGGATACGGTAATCAAACATATCTGGCTCAAGCCCAAGGAAGCGATGATGACGCTTCCTGTGATTGGACAGATGAACACCGTCTTTGTGGTAGCCGTCGTCTTCGGTATGTTCCTGATTCTTGCAGTCATGCTGATGCACATTGTCACAGCATTCCGAAATCGGGATACGGAAGGCGCGTGGTTTGACACAAACGGAATTGCAGGCTTCCTGTTTTATGCGTTCCTTGTGGCTGCCATCTTCCTGGTAATGACAGGCCATACGATGCCCGGCGCGGGAATCCTTGCCGTGCTCTTCGGCGTTCCGCTCCTTGCCATGGCGTTTAAGGAGCCTCTGGCGGCATGGATGGACAAGAAGAAAGCGGAGCTTGACAGCGGAGTCGGTATGTATCTGGTGCAGACCTTCTTTGAGATGTTTGAGGTTTTGTTAAGCTTCTTCTCGAATACGCTTTCTTTTGTGCGTATCGGCGCTTTTGCCGTCAGCCATGCGGCTATGATGGAGGTTGTGCTGATGCTTGCCGGTTTTGAAAACGGAGGAGGCGGCAACTGGCTTGTGATTATTCTCGGAAATCTCTTTGTCTGCGCGATGGAGGGACTGATTGTCGGCATCCAGGTGCTGAGGCTGGAATACTACGAGCTGTTCAGCAGATTTTATAAGGGA
>CAUWNO010000090.1:0-8895 GCA_963559965.1 uncultured Lachnospiraceae bacterium
CTTGCGCGCGATTTGTGAGAGGGTGGAGAGAATCTCTAGGCGAGAAGTGTAGCGCTTCTGGCTGCGGAGCTGAGACTGCCGAAGGACTGGAATTATACGCTTCTCTATCTTGCGCTTCTGGAGACGGCAGCCCGCTTTTTGAAGATACCCAGATACCGGATTTATACGGTGGAAGAGCTTTTGAAAGAGATAGAGGACCGCGCCGGGGACGGGATACCGGATTATCTTCCGGAGGCTGTACAGATACTGCTGGGACTCTGAGATAGACAGGGGAGGAGAAGAAGATGGATTTAAAAGGCCGCGATTTTTTGACGTTGAGAGATTATACGCCGGAGGAGATAGAATATCTTGTAGATCTGGCTGCGGAGCTGAAAGAAAAGAAGAAAAGAGGAATTACGGACAGCCCTCTGAGAGGAAAAAATATTGCTCTGATTTTTGAGAAGACGAGCACGCGCACACGCTGCGCCTTCGAGGTGGCCGCGCATGATCTTGGCATGGGAACCACCTACCTTGACCCTTCAGGCTCTCAAATCGGGAAGAAAGAAAGTATAGCCGATACAGCCCGTGTTCTGAGCAGGATGTTTGACGGAATCGAGTACCGGGGTTTTGGTCAGGAGATTGTGGAGGAGCTTGCCCGATATTCGGACGTTCCGGTATGGAACGGGCTGACGAATGAATATCATCCGACCCAGATGCTGGCGACGCTTCTCACGATAAAGGAACACTTTGGAAGGCTTCGCGGCATAAAGCTTGTCTATATGGGCGACGCCCGCTATAATATGGGAAATTCTCTGATGATAGTCTGCGCAAAGATGGGAATGAATTTTACAGCCTGCGCGCCTGCATCCTATTTTCCTGCAAAAGAGCTTGTCGCATGGTGTAAAGATATTGCGAAGGAGACGGGAGCTGAGATTACACTGACAGGGGATGTGGAAAGTGGTACAAAAGGCGCGGACGTGATTTATACAGACGTGTGGGTGTCCATGGGAGAGCCTGCAGAAGTTTGGGAGAGCCGTATCAGAGAGCTGTCTCCTTATCAGGTAAACAGGCATGTTATGGAAAATGCGGGACCCCAGGCTGTCTTTACGCACTGTCTTCCGGCATTCCATGATTTGAAGACGACGACAGGCAAAGAGATAGCGGAAAAGTTCGGTATTACTGAGATGGAGTGCACGGACGAGGTGTTTGAATCAGCGCAGTCCGTAGTATTTGACGAAGCGGAGAACCGGATGCATACGATCAAGGCAGTTATGGCAGCGACGCTGGGGGCGTAGGAATGCAGAAAAAGGGAAGCAGGCTAAGCCGGGATCCGTATTATTACTGGAAGGTCGTTAATATGGTGCTGGCATGTGCAGTTTTGATTCTGTTCCTTCTGATTCTTTCAGGCAGAAGAAGAGGAATTCTTGTTCCTGTTGAATTTCTGCTGGGAACGGTCATGTGCGGCATGTCCGGTGTTATGGAACTGGCAAAGGGAAAGAAGCTTACGGGCTATATCAGCGCTGTGTTTGCAGGAGTTATGGCGGTAGCCCTGATATTTTATGTTGTGTGGTTGTGGTTTTTATGATAAAAGAAGAGATACTGAAGGCGCTGAGAGAGGCAGAGGGCTTTCTTTCCGGACAGGAGCTGTGCGAAAGGCTTTGCGTTTCGAGAACGGCTGTCTGGAAGGCTGTGACGCGTCTGAAAGAAGAAGGCTATGAGATAGAGAGCGTGCAGAACAGAGGCTATCGTCTGCTCAGAGAGTCTGATGTGATTACAGAGGCGGAGATAGGAAGCAGGCTCCGCACAAAAGTTATGGGAAGAAACTGTCTCTGTTTTACAGAGACGGATTCGACGAACATACAGGCACGTCTCAGCGCGGAGCAGGGAGCGCCTCACGGAACTCTTGTCTGCGCGGAGACACAGAGCGCCGGACGGGGAAGAAGGGGAAGAGTCTGGAATTCTCCGCCGAGAGAGGCAGTGTATATGAGTCTGATTCTTCGCCCGCAGATACGGCCGGAACATGCATCCATGCTGACGCTTGTTATGGGGCTTGCTGCTGCCGACGCCTGCCGGAGACTGACGGGGACAGACGTACGGCTGAAATGGCCGAATGATCTTGTGATAGACGGAAAAAAGGCTGCGGGAATTCTTACGGAAATGAGCGCGGAAATGGACTGCATCCATTATGTGGTAACGGGAATCGGGATCAATGTCAATACACAGGAATTTCCGGAGGATTTGCCGCAGGCGGTTTCCCTTCGCATGGCTGCGGGCAGAAGCTTTTCGCGGGCAGAGCTGATTGCGCTTTGTATGGAACGCTTTGAAGTTTACTATGAGATATTTGAAAAGACAGAGGATTTAAGACTTTTGAAAGAGGAGTACGGAAAGCTTCTTGTCAATACGGGGCGCGAGGTCTGCGTCCTGGAGCCGTCGGGATCTTATACAGGCACGGCACTTGGGATCAGCGATAAGGGAGAGCTTCTCGTCAGACGCGCAGATGGAACGGTGGAGGCTGTTTACGCCGGAGAGGTGTCTGTGCGCGGAATATACGGTTATGTGTAAGCCGGAAGGAAATGATGTATCAGCCGGGAGGAAATTATGTATCAGGAACAGGTAGTGCTTTGCGGAGCAAGTTCTTATGAGGAAAAGTTTTATTTTAATGAAGATTTTTCCGCTCTGCCGGAGGCAGTCCGGAATGAATTGAAAATTATGTGCGTGCTTTTTGTGACAGAGGTAGGCGGGACGCTTCTTCTGGAATATGAGGAGGATGGTTCTCTCGTCTTCCGCGTGTCGAGTCATGAAAACGACTTCTTTTTTGACGAAATTGGAAGTGAATTGAAGATTAAGGAGCTTCAGAAGGAAAAAGAGGAACTTCTTGCTTCCCTGGAGCTGTTTTATAAAGTGTTTTTTTTGAATGAGGAGACAGAACATGCATAACGAACTTTTGAAAATCGGACCTTTTACCATATACGGCTATGGGCTGATGATTGCGATAGGTATTTTTGCCGCCTATACTCTCGCAGAGTACAGAGCGAGAAGGCTGGAGGGCGTAGACGACGAGAGAGTGTTCGGACTGACGGCATGGGCGGTAGCCGGAGGACTTGCCGGGGGCAAGGTGATGTATTATATCACCATTCTTCCGCAGATTATTTCAGATCCTTCGCTTCTTTACAGAGATCTGCTGGAAGGCTTTGTAATCTACGGAGCGCTGATAGGCGGTTTTGTGGGAATCTGGCTGTACTGCCGCAAATGGAAATTAAACCTTCTGAGCTATCTTGATCTGGCTCTTCCTTCAGTGGCTCTCGCACAGGGCTTCGGACGTATCGGCTGCCTGCTGGCAGGCTGCTGTTACGGAATGGAGACGGACAGCGCGTTCTGCATTGTTTTTCAGGAATCGGCGTACGCTCCGAACGGTATCCCCCTGATCCCCACGCAGATTATTTCCAGTGTGCTGGATTTTGCACATTTTGCAGTCCTGATCTGGTTCGTAAAGAAATGGAAGAAAAAAGAAGGACAGGTGACGGGACTCTATTTCGTCCTTTACAGCGCCGGACGTTTTATTCTGGAGTTTTTCCGGGGAGATCTGGAGAGAGGAAATGTGGGCGTGCTCTCGACCTCGCAGTTTATTTCCATTTTTACATTTGCGGCTGGTATAGGTCTTCTTTTATGGCTTGGCAGGAGGAAAAAGGAAGATGGATAAGGATGAAAGACGGGCGCAGAAGTTTTTGTATTTTGGAGTTATGATGGCTCTGATTGCGGCGGACTGGATCTGGTATGCGCAGACATTTCCGCATGAAAGCCCGGTGTGGAAGCTTCCGTTTCTTCCGGTGATTTACGCCGTGTGGACAGGGGGAACAGTGTTTTGCTTTGCCGCATGGCTGGTACTTTACAGAAAGGCAGGAAAGAATCAGGCGATGCGCCGCAGACATCGGGGATATCAGAAGAAAGGAACGGGAAAATGACGCTGAAAATTGGAAATGTGGAGCTTCACGGCCCCGCAATACTGGCGCCTATGGCAGGGGTAAGCGACCTGCCATTTCGTTTGCTCTGCAAAGAACAGGGAGCCGATCTGGTCTGCATGGAAATGGTGAGTGCCAAGGCAATTTCCTTTCATAATAAAAATACAGAAAAACTGATGGAGATTTCTCCCAAGGAAGGACCGGTATCTCTGCAGCTTTTCGGATCGGAGCCGGAGCTGATGGCAGAGGTGGCGAAAAGTATAGAAGAAAGGCCCTTCGATATTCTGGATATCAATATGGGCTGTCCGGTTCCGAAGATTGTGGGAAACGGAGAAGGGTCGGCGCTGATGAAAGATCCCCTTTTAGCCGGACGCATCATAAGCGCAGTGTCACGGGCAATCAAAAAGCCTGTCACAGTTAAGATACGGAAGGGCTTTGACGACGAACATGTAAACGCCGTAGAGATGGCGCATATTGCAGAGGAGAGCGGAGCCGCCGCCGTGGCAGTACACGGAAGAACTAGGGAGCAGTATTATTCGGGAACAGCAGACTGGGATATCATACGCAGAGTCAAGGAAGCTGTTTCTATCCCTGTAATAGGAAACGGAGATATCGATTCGGCACAGAAAGCAAAGGCTATGCTGGAAGAGACAGGCTGCGACGCTTTTATGATAGGACGCGCCGCACAGGGAAATCCGTGGATCTTCCGGGAGATTCGGACGTATCTGGAGACGGGAGAACAGGCAGAACGCCCGTCTATGGAAGAAATATATGAGATGATGATGCGCCATGCACAGATGCAGATCGAACATAAGGGGGATTATACGGGAATCCGGGAAATGAGAAAGCACATTTCCTGGTATACGACAGGACTTCCCCATTCGGCAAAGCTGAGGGCAAAAATCAACAGTGTGGAAAGCTTTTCCGAGATTCAGGAGCTGCTCAAGGGGGGCTGCTCTTGACAAGGGCATAGGGTTAAGTTATAATACTGTGAATGTTTCTGAAGTCTTTTTTTGTGTGCGCAGAAAACAGGCTGAACGACATAAACGAGGCAGGCTGCCTCTTCTACATCGATGCATAATTAAGACAAAAGAAGATATAATGAAATATATTGTAATGGGAAACAAGAAACAGGAAGGATGTAAACGAAATGAGCGAGAAGAAAAATTTGCTGACTTATGAGGGACTGAAGAAGCTTGAGGATGAGCTTCAGGATTTAAAGGTAGTGCAGAGAAAGGCTATTGCACAGAAGATAAAAGAGGCAAGAGAGCAGGGAGACCTGTCTGAGAATGCCGAGTACGATGCGGCAAAGGACGAGCAGCGCGACATCGAGGCGCGTATCGAGCAGATCGAGAAAATCCTGAAAAATGCCGAGGTAGTTGTAGAAGACGAGGTAGATCTGGACAAGATCAGCGTAGGCTGCGCTGTGAAGGTTCTGGATGTGGAATACGACGAGGAAGAGGAATTTAAGCTGGTAGGTTCCTCTGAGGCGAACAGCCTGAATGGAAAGATATCGAACGAGTCTCCTGTAGGAAAAGCTCTGATGGGTGCAAAAGTAGGAGATACCGTGCAGGTGGAGACACAGGCAGGAACGATAGCATATAAGGTTCTGGAGATTCAGAGATCCAGATAACGATCAGACGGGAGGAGCAAGTGAGAATGGGAGAACAGAAGAATCAGAACGTACAGGAGCAGGATATTAATCAGCTTTTAAAGGTGCGCCGCGAGAAGCTTGCAGATCTGCAGGCGCGTGGAATGGACCCCTTTCAGATTACAAAATATGACGTAAGCCATCACAGCCAGGAGATTCGGGACGGATTTGACGGGCTGGAAGGAAAAGAAGTAACGATAGCAGGACGTATGATGTCCAAGCGCGTTATGGGAAAAGCTTCTTTCTGCAACGTACAGGATTTGCAGGGAAATATCCAGTCCTATGTGGCGAGAGACAGCGTAGGCGAGGAAGCATATAAGGACTTTAAGAAGTATGACATTGGAGATATCGTGGGAATCCGCGGAGAGGTATTCCGTACCAAGACGGGAGAGATCTCTGTACATGCCGCTGAAATCACGCTTCTGAGCAAGAGTCTTCAGATTCTTCCGGAGAAGTTCCACGGTCTGACAAATACAGACGTGCGTTATCGTCAGCGTTATACAGATTTGATTATGAATGCGGACGTAAAAGATACCTTTATCAAGCGTTCCAGAATTATCAGCAGTATTCGCCGTTATCTGGACGGACAGGGCTTCCTTGAGGTGGAGACGCCGATGCTGGTAGCCAATGCAGGCGGAGCGGCGGCACGTCCCTTTGAGACGCATTTTAATGCGCTGGATGAGGATTTCAAGCTTCGTATTTCTCTCGAGCTTTACCTGAAGCGTCTTATCGTAGGCGGCATGGAGCGTGTCTATGAAATCGGCCGCGTATTCCGCAACGAGGGTCTTGATACCCGTCACAATCCGGAATTTACGCTGATGGAGCTGTATCAGGCTTATACGGATTATAATGGAATGATGGATCTGACAGAGAACCTTTACCGCCATGTTGCGCAGGAAGTTCTCGGAACGACAAAGATTGTATACAATGGCGTAGAGATGGATCTGGGACAGCCTTTTGAGCGTATTACGATGGTAGACGCTGTAAAGAAATACTCAGGCGTAGACTGGAATGAGATTAAGGATCTGGACGAAGCCCGTGCAGCGGCGAAAGAACATCATGTGGAATTTGAGCCGCATCACAAGAAAGGCGATATTCTGAATCTCTTCTTTGAGGAGTTTGCAGAGGAACACCTGATTCAGCCGACTTTTGTTATGGATCATCCGATTGAGATTTCTCCGCTGACCAAGAAAAAGCCAGAAAATCCCGATTATGTAGAGCGTTTTGAGTTCTTCATGAACGGCTGGGAGATGGCGAACGCATACTCTGAGCTGAACGATCCGATTGATCAGCGCGAGCGCTTCAAGGCACAGGAAGAGCTTCTGGCGCAGGGCGACGAGGAAGCCAACACGACAGACGAAGACTTCCTGAATGCTCTGGAGATTGGTATGCCCCCGACAGGTGGAATCGGCTTCGGAATCGACAGAATGTGTATGCTTCTTACAGATTCAGCCGCAATTAGAGATGTTTTACTGTTTCCGACTATGAAAAGTCAGGGCGCTGCCAAGAACGAGGCAAACAATGCCGCGCAGAACGCAGCAGCTTCCGCTTCTGCAGCAGCTCCGGCAGCAGAAGAAAAAATCGATTTTTCCAACGTAAAAATCGAGCCTTTATTCGAGGAGGCAGTTGACTTTGAGACCTTCTCCAAATCTGATTTCAGAGCGGTAAAGGTAAAAGAATGTACGGCAGTTCCGAAATCCAAGAAGCTGCTACAGTTTACTCTGGATGACGGAACAGGGACAGATCGTACTATTTTAAGCGGTATTCACGAGTATTACGAGCCGGAAGAGCTGGTTGGAAAGACCTGCATCGCCATCGTGAACCTGCCGCCGAGAAAGATGATGGGTATTGATTCCTGCGGTATGCTGATTTCAGCAGTACACGAGGAGAACGGTCAGGAAGGACTTCACCTTCTGATGGTGGACAATCATATTCCGGCGGGTGCGAAGCTGTATTAAGATAGTAATTAAACTGATAACAGCTATGTACTTCAATATAGATTATCAGGAAGAGCTGTGATTAGTTTTCAATTATATTACTCTGGCAAGATTGATTGTTGAGGGCACTTTTTGAAAGAAAAATCTTTCAAAAAGTGCCTTTTTATTAAGTGTTTATTACCTTTGTTAGAATAACTATGAAATAATTTTATTGTAATTTATCCGTTGCGGCAAAGTTTTATAAGGTAATGGCTGAAAAGTATTAGACACACCTTGTATAAGTGCCTATTTTTTTGACATAGTAAAGGTGTTTGCCTATTGTTGTTTGCAGGATATCTGATATGGTGGAATAATAAGAAACAAGTTAGTTAAGTAGGATAATTTTTAAATGAATGGAATGATATATAGAATGGGAGTGATTGATAAGTGTCGGATATTACAAAAAGAGCATTAGAGGCATCTCTTAAAAAGATGTTACTGAAAAAGCCGGTTACCAAAATAACGATTAGCGATATTACGGAAGACTGTGGTGTCAATCGAGCGACCTTTTATTATCATTTCAAAGATATTTATGACTTGATTGAGTGGTCTTGCGAGGAGGATTCACACAAAGCGGCCAACGGAAATACTACTTACGATACATGGGAACAGGGAGTTCTGAATATTTTTCATGCTGTCGAGGAAAACAAGCCTTTTATATTGAATGTTTACCGTCATGTGAGCCAGGAACAGATTATTCAATATTTGTATAGAGTTGTCTATCAATTGATTATTAATGTCGTTGAGGAATGCGCAAAAGGTATGAGTGTCAGGGAGGATGATAAAAAATTTATTGCCGATTTTTATAAGTATTCTTTTGTAGGTATGATGCTGGATTGGATACGACAGGATATGAAACCGTCACCGGAAAAGATAGTTTTTAGACTGAGTAATTTAATCGAGGGAGATATCCTTCGTATGCTTGAAAAATGCAGGACGGATAAGCCGTGTGGTAATATCAACAAATGATGGAAGTTGTCAAAAAAAACAACAATATAACCCCGCCATCGAGGATTTCGATGACGGGGTTATTCTGTTGATGGTGAATGATTATCATTCCAGGTATATTGAGAATGTAAAGGGGAAACCAATATATCGAAGAAAAGTTCAGGAGGTATTATTATGTATTATTCAAGTGGAAATTATGAAGCTTTTGCTCATCCGAAGAAACCAGAAGGAGTAGAACACAAGTCAGCTTATATTATTGGCACAGGTCTGGCAGCGCTTTCGGCGGCATGTTATCTTGTCCGTGATGGGCAGATGAAGGGTGACCGTATACATATCTTTGAAAAAGATCCGATTCCTGGTGGAGCTTGTGATGGGTTCGAAT
>CAUWNO010000091.1:0-8895 GCA_963559965.1 uncultured Lachnospiraceae bacterium
AAAGAACAAAAGGAGCTATTTTCTTTAAAAATTTTTTCATGAATCTTCTCCACTAAACGGTACGGTCTTCAGACCCGAACCCGTCTCCTGCGTCTTTTAGAACTGGAAATACACAAATTCATACTGCCCAAGCTGCCGGCTGTAAAGGATAATAAACAAAATACAAAAATAAAACGCGTACCGGACAGGCTTTTTAAACCGTGCAAGCCATTCCCATACATCCTGTTTCAGCTCAATATAATCATGCGCCAGAAGGATTCCAATCCAGACGAACACAAGCGTCAAATCCGTGCTCTGCATCAGTCCTGCCGCGCGAAGGGATACATAACCATCCTTTAGATAAGTAAGGGGCTGAAGGATTCCATCCAGCATATGCGTAAGCACATACCATGCGTCAGACAGAGAATTTGCTCTGAAAAAGATCCAGGTTACGCTTACAAACGCAAAGGTCATAAGAACGCCGGGCAATCTTCTCTTCTTTCCGCTTCCCGGAAATCTCTTTTTCCATTCTTTTTCTATGATCTGTCCAAGTCCGTGAAGCCCTCCCCATATCACAAAGGTCCAGCTTGCCCCATGCCAGAGACCGCTCACAAGAAAGGTAACAAGAAGATTGAACCGCGTACGCCATGCTCCGGCGCGGCTCCCGCCCAGCGGAATATAAATATAATCCCGAAACCAGGTTGACAGAGAAATATGCCATCTGCTCCAAAATTCCTTTAAAGAGGCGGCAAAATACGGGCTTTTGAAATTGGTCATCAAATCAATATCAAGAAGGCGGGCAACGCCTCTTGCGATGTCTGAATATCCCGAGAAATCACAGTATACCTGAAAAGCATAAAGAAAGGTCGCCACCGCAAGAGCCAGACCCGTATAGCTGTGAGGCTGGCTGTAGACAGCGTCTACGCAGGAAATCACGATGTCGGCAATCGCGATTTTTTTGAAGTATCCCCAGGCAATCAGTTTTGCTCCCGAAATAGCTTTGTCCGCATGGAAGCTGTGTTCCTTCTCAAGCTGCGGGAGAAGATGCTCCGCCCTCTCGATAGGTCCTGCCAGAAGAAGCGGGAAAAACGAAACAAACACAGCATATCTTCCAAAATGCGTACATGCCCTTGTCTTCCCCTTATACACATCGATCACATAGCCCAGCGTCTGGAACGTATAGAAAGAAATTCCCACAGGCAGAATCAGATTCAAAGTAATCTCACTCATCGGAAGAGACAGACTTTTCAGAATCTGCGTCACCGAGCTGCTCAGGAAGTTAAAGTATTTAAAGAAAACAAGAAGTCCCAGGCATACAAGGAGCGCGCAGTCCATAAAGAACTTTCTTTTTTTCCTGCTCTGCGTCCTCTCAATAAAAAGCGCCGTCCCGTAGGAAACGACTGTTGTCAGAAGAATAAGCAGAACATATTTTGCATTCCAGCTCATATAAAAATAATAGCTGGACGCAAGAAGGACGCCCCACCGATAACGTCGGGGCGTCAGCCAGTATACCGCAAATACAATGGGAAAGAAAATATAAAATGCATTGGAATTAAACAGCATGCAGCAAATCCTCTAATGTCTTCCGAATTTCTTTGATAAATGCGCCGCTCGACAGCACAACCGGATCGGGAAGGGTCGTGATAAGCGCAAGGTCCTTTGTCATCTTTCCGCTTTCAATCGTCTGAATAGAAGCCGCTTCCAGCTTGTCGGCAAAATTCATAAGAGCCTCATTTCCATCAAGCTCTCCCCTCTTTCTGAGAGCGCCCGACCATGCAAAAATCGTAGCCATGGAGTTTGTCGAAGTCTCCTCGCCTTTAAGATGCTTATAATAGTGGCGCTGTACTGTTCCGTGAGCTGCCTCGTACTCAAAATAGCCGTGGGGAGACACAAGAACAGAGGTCATCATCGCAAGAGAACCAAAGGCTGTGGCAATCAGATCACTCATCACATCGCCGTCATAGTTCTTGCATGCCCAGATATAGCCTCCCTCTGATTTAATAACGCGCGCAACGGCATCGTCTATCAGCGTATAGAAATATTCTATGCCGAGTTTCTCAAAGGTCTCCTTATATTCCTTTTCATAGATTTCCTGAAATACGTCTTTGAAGAAATGATCGTATTTCTTGGAAATGGTATCCTTTGTGGCAAACCACAGATCCTGCTTCTGGGACACGGCATAAGAGAAACAGCTTCTTGCAAAGCTCTCTATGGAGCTTTCCAGATTGTGCATTCCCTGCGCAATTCCTGCCTCCTTAAAATCGTGAACCTTTTCGCGGAGAACCGTTCCGTCCTCTCCTGTAAATACAAGCTCGCAGGTTCCGGGTCCCGGAATCTTAAGCTCCGAAGCCTTGTAAACGTCGCCGTAGGCATGACGGGCAACGGTAATCGGCTTTTTCCATGTCTTCACATAAGGCTCGATACCTTTTACAATAATCGGAACACGGAATACCGTTCCGTCGAGAAGGGCACGGATCGTTCCGTTGGGACTCTTCCACATTTCCTTCAAATCATATTCTTCCATACGCGCCGCATTCGGCGTAATCGTCGCACATTTTACAGCAACCTTATACTTCTTCGTCGCTTCGGCAGCGTCCACCGTCACCTGATCGTCCGTCGCATTTCTGTGCTCCAGTCCCAGGTCATAATATTCTGTCTTTAAATCTACAAAAGGAAGAAGCAGTTCCTCTTTGATCATGCTCCAGAGAATACGCGTCATCTCGTCGCCGTCCATCTCTACAAGCGGTGTCGTCATCTTTATCTTATCCATGCTCTGTCCTCCTCAATCGTCTTTTCAGAAAAGCCACCCCAAAAGTGCAGCCGATTCTGTTCCCTATTATAGTCGATCGCGCCCTCCTTCGCAAGTAATTCTGTCTAAAATCGTCCCAGCGAGGCAAACGCCGCATAGAGATTCAGTGTTCCATAGCCCCAGGAACGGTTGGGATAAAGCTGGTAAGAGTTTCTGTCCGCTCCCCGTATCAGGAGCTGTTTAATCTCCAGCGTGCTCATTCCCGGACGGCGCTCCTTTACAATGCCCCATTCCAGCATTAATGCTGCCGCTCCTGCTGTAACTGCTGCGGCAGCGCTCGTTCCCGTCATAGAAGTCAGAGCATTTCCCGGCGCATAAGCTGCGACAGATACGCCCGGCGCGGTCAGATCCGGCTTAATCCTCCCCTTTCTCGTATACCCTCTTCCCGAATCAATATAGATGCTGTCATTCTGCGTTCTGTATGCCCCCACTGTAACAGGCGTTTCCGTATTTCCGGGCTCCGTCAGCGTCGTGTCCGGATTGGAATCAAGAAAGATGCTCTGGGCAGACAGAAATCCCGTCACAGGAAGCCAGATATTAAAAATCCCATGAACCACATGTTCTCCGTATACGCGGAGCCGCCAGATTCCCGGCGCAGGCCGGAGCATCCTGATCACAATCAGCTGCTCTCCGCTGAACGGGTCCAGCGGCTGAAAATTGATATAGACAATCGTATCTTCAAACAGGAAATCAAACATCTGGCTTCCCATCCCATACGTCACACGGGGAATCTCTTCCCCTGAAGGAGAGACAAGCGATACGGAAAATACGTCCGGCGTATTGCTCCACAGCTCCATCATCAGCCCGTATTCTCCCTCGTCCGCCCGGATCTCCACATCCTGATACGGCGTTGTCTCATTGACTGTCCCGTAAAAATGATGCCCCTGATTTGCCTCGTTTCCTCCCGCCGTAACAATACATCTCCCGGCGCGTGCCCCGATGGTATTCAGATAAGAGGAAAGCGGCGAGGTTCCTGTATGCCCTCCCATATTACTTCCCAATGCAATACAGAGTACCAGCGGTTTCTTTTCGCGCAGAGCCAGCTCATGAAGATACCGCACGCCCAGCATGATATCATTTTCCTGATAGGCCTGCGCATCCGGCGGAACCATGAAAAATTTTTTCAGATAGCTTTTTGCAGGCTTTAATTTTACAACTGCAATCAGAGTATCCGGAGCAGCCCCAATCCAGCCGCTCTTTTTGTCCTCGCTCCCTGCCGCAATCGACGCAAGCTTCGTCCCGTGACCGTTCTCGTCCCTTACAGGAACGACAGAGAAAGGCTCAGAGCTTTTCAGCGCCCGGTCGATGGCTTCTTTCCGGTATACCGTACCGTAGGAAATTCCCTCCGGCGTATCCCCGCTCTGATCCGTCTGATCCCAGATTTCCAGAATCCGGCTCTCTCCGCCCGGAAGACGGAAGCAATCGTTCGTATAGTCGATTCCCGTATCAATAAATCCCATGATCACTCCCTCACCCTTCAGCTGAAGCGAAGGCTGATTCTGAATCCTGAGGATATTGGAAGCCTCCAGAGCCTCGTTCTGAAGCGGCGTATAAAGGGAGGGAAAAATCTCATAGCTGTAAGCTTCTCCGTCCCCTGGCTGAAGCGAAGACGTTTTTGCGTAAAAGACCGCATAAAAATTGTTAATTCTCTGCCTGCATATTTCAGGATAAAGCATGGAAAGCTCTTCTTCTCCGGCATCAGATTCCAGAATAAAATCTGCATATTCCTCCGAAACAATCTTTTCTCTGCAATTATTTTCCATTTTGATATCCTCTGTTTTTTTACAGAATATGCAGACCTTTCCGTTTCATGTCAGAAGCCCCGGAAGCCAGATATGCCCCCAGCCCTGCCGGTTGTGCGAGAGCCCCAGATCAAGACAGGAGGAACGGAGCTTAAGCTTCGCTTCCTTATTTGTCATTCCTTTCTGTGAAGAAAGAAGAAGCGCAAGGCATCCCGTCACAACAGGAGTCGCCATAGAAGTACCTGATTTTGCCGTATACCATCCCTTCCCCGGCTTATTATATTCCGAATTACAGGACATAAGCCGGTAACCCGGCGCCACGACATCAGGCTTGCAGACACAGGACGAGGTGGGACCTCTTCCGGAATAATTCTTTTTCCTGACGCCGTGAACACGAACCATATGACCATCGTCGGAAGCCCCCACGGTAATCACTTTGGGACTTGTTCCGGGAACTGTCACGCTGGAACGGGCAGGACCTTCATTCCCGGCTGCCGCGCAGACCAGAAATCCGGCGTCCCATGCGTCTTCGACAGCACGCAGAAGCCCTGTATTTTTTCTTTCCTCCGTATGAGCGGCTCCTGCGGAAATATTGATAAGACGCACGTCATACTCTCTTCCGTGATCAATAAGCCAGTACAGCGCTTCCGCCATCGAGCCGCTGCTTCCATTTCCCTGTGCGTCCAGCACCTTCAGAGAAAGAAAATGACACCTCGGCGCAAGTCCCTGGTACCTGCCGCCGGATGCCACTCCCGTTCCTCCTATGATTCCGCAGATATGCGTTCCATGACCGCAGTCATCTCCCGCCTCTTTGGACGCTGTCAGATAATTATGTGAATAAACCAGTCTGCCCTGCAGATCCGGATGTTCTTTTTGAATACCGGAATCAAGAACCGCCACACCGATTCCCTCTCCGTAAAAGCCCTGTTCGTAGGCGCGGGAAGCGCCCACAAGCTTTCGTACTCGATTCATAACAGAAAACTCCTGTTTTCTATTATTCTATGCCTCCGCGTGCTTTACCGCCATTCTGAAAAGGATAAAGCCTGCCGCAAACATCAGCGCCAGAAGAGCTACGCCTGCCCTCGAGGTATTGAATATCTGCGTGGAAATTCCCATGAGGAGCGTTCCAACAAAGGCTGCTCCTTTTCCGAAGATGTCAAAGAAGCCGAAAAACTCTGTAGACTTCTCTTTCGGCACAATCCGGGCAAAATAGGAGCGCGACAGGGACTGAATCGCCCCCTGAAATACTGCCACCCAGACAGCAAGAAACCAGAATTCCCATGCCTTATCCAGCTGGAGCGCAAAGAGTACCACGCCGAAATAACCGGCAATCGAGACCTGAATCAGCGTCGTATTCTTAATCTTTTTGGAAAGCTGTCCAAAAAGCCAGGAGCACGGAAAAGCCACAACCTGCGTCAGGAGAAGGGCAAGCAGAAGGCTGGTATCGCCGATCCCCACATCCTTTCCATAAGAGGTCGCCATGTCGATAATCGTATAGACACCGTCAATATAAAAGAAGAATGCCAGAAGAAAATACCAGATCTCCGGCTTTGTCTTCACCTCGGAAAAAACATTTCCAAGCCTTGCAAAGCTGTCGCGAACAGGATGCTTTGTACGCTCAATATAATTTTTCTGCTCATAGCTTTTTAAGAGCGGCATCGTCACAAGAAGCCACCAGGCTGCATTCACAAGAAATGCCGCTGCCATCGCCATATTTCCTGAAATGCCGATTTTATCAGAACAGAGCACGAAAATCAAACTGAAAATAAAGGGAATACAGCTCCCAATATACCCCCATGCGTAGCCCTGCGCAGATACAATGTCCATCCGCTCATCTGTCGTCACATCCGCCAGCATCGCGTCATAGAAAACAAGACTGGCGTTAAGACCTACCTTTGCAAAAATATAAACGCACAGAAAGACTATCCAGGTCTTCGGAACGGAAAGACCCGCGCAGCCCAGGACTCCCATCATCATAAAGAATGTAAAAACAGGCTTTTTAAAACCCTTTGTATCTGCCAGACTTCCGAGAACAGGTCCCAGCACTGCCACAATCATCGTAACAAGAGACGTGGCATAACCGAAATAAGCCGTAGAATCCGCAGCTGAGATGCCGCTTGCCTGCGCGATATTTTTGTAATAAATCGGAATAATCGTAGACGTCAGAAGCACAAAGGCAGAATTTCCCACATCATAAAGAATCCATCGTTTTTCCATTTTTGTCAGTTTGTTCATTCTATCTCCCCCGTACCGCCGCAGAGAATCTGCTCCGCAGTTTTCTTTACTCAAAATCCCTGTTAAGGCGCTGACTCAGCATTTCATCCGTATCAATCGTCCGGACATAGCTGACAATCTCATCTGCTGCCGGTTTTACTGCGGCATCCATAAGCTCCTGAAGCTTTCTGCGGCTTATCTCGCAGTCTGAGTTGGGGATTCCATCCATCACAAGACCTGCCAGCCCCTTCTTCTGTCCGATCAGTGTAAAAAATCCGCGCAGAAAACATGCCTTTGCCGGATTCGGACACTGGAACAGACGTATAATGCGCCGGAAGCCCAGAATACTCTCATCCACCTGGGCAGGCGTTACATTTTCCAGCACAGAAGCTATTGCCTCCTCTGTATCCAGATCCCTGACGAGATGGCGCGTACAGTTGTGAAGAGTCGGATCAAAGCCATCCTCTTCCATAAGCTCGCGGTCAAAATCTGTCTCCAGTTCCAGATGGCCTACCCCATACGCTTCCATATAACGGCTGATGTAGGGATGACACTCACTGTCGAGCATATAGTGGCAGAGAAAGCCGCAGAGATAAGATAAAAGCACATAACTCGGTCTCTTTTTATATACTCTTCTTCCCTGTTCAAAGAAGTCAAGAGCTGTCTCACTGTGCATTCTGACGCCGAGGCGGTTAACTCTGTTCTTGCTGAAAGCATGATAATAAAATAGAAGATCCGGACCATGAAGTCCCAGAAGAAATGCCGGACTGTTTTCCCTGACTATCTGACGGACGTCCTGAGGCAAGGCTCTGTATACGGCTTTGCCGAATTTATAGTGTGCATACGTTGCGGGCATAATAACGCTTCCTTTCTTTTCATCTTTTGTCTTTTCTATTTTCTCATAAACTCCTCTGTTATACAAGTAAATTTCTTGTAAGCCTCTCCATTCACACATTTCTGTAAAATACATACAATGTGATTGTAATTAATATTTTATCTGGAGGATTTTCCATGAGTGATTTAACTGCTACAAACTGCGGATGCGGATGTGCGGAAACTAACGGCGGCAGCTGCTGCAATACCCTGATCTGGCTTCTTCTTTTATCCTGTTTCTGCGGAAACGGAAATAACAGCTGCGGAGGCGGTTGCGGATTTGGCGGAGACAACTGCCTCTGGCTGATTCTCCTGCTCTGCTGCTGCGGCGGAAACAACGGCGGAATCTTCGGCGGAAACGGCTGCGGCTGCTGACAGTCGATTTTTGCATCAAAAGCGTCCCGCCCGGGAGCTCCGAAAAGGAGCTCCCAGGCGAGGCGCTCTTCATTTTTCTAATATACTTTCAAACCACATCGCATATCAGGATTTCTTTAATTCCTGCATATACAGCTCAGCTATATATGCAGGTCCATTACACCACAATTTTGTTTTTTCATTATATAGTGCCTTTCCTGTTCTGGAACAGAGAAAATCTGTCAATACCTCTTTTCTATCCTTGCCCGTTTCTTCTGCGATTTCTTCCGTCACCATAGTGATAAGAAGGTCTATTGTATAATTCATTTTTTCTTTTGAAATTGTTACTTCAGCCATATCTTCTCGCCTTTCACAAATTTCAGACACTTAATAGCAGCTTCTGTTTTGAAGCAATATTGATCTTTTAATTTATTTGACATCAGTTGCCTGATACAGAAATCGTCTGTTTCCTTATCACCTGCAGTCCCGAAAGCCCCGGCAAGGTAGGCAGTGAGGGTTGCGTTTGTTGCATCATCCGCAATCTTTCCTGCGATGACATCGTATCCTGCCATTTCACGTTCAACTTCCATGAACATTTTTTTCTTCCGATGAGCAGCAATACAATGTAACCAGTCCACATCTGCGCTTTCAAAAATATGCGTTTCAAGTTTTCCTGAAAGTTTGAATTCAAAGGTTGAAATATATCCATAGTTCTGTCTTTCTTCAATTTTTCCAGTTGCGATTGCTTTAGCAATTGAAGTTCTCAGAAAACTTTCTGCCTGCTCCTTTGAGGTGGTTAAATAAAAACCCTGACCAAAATCTTTTCTCTTTGCACATTTGGCAAGATCCGGTTCTTTTACTTCACAATAACTTCCATGATAAAAAACAAATCCATCTTTTAACTCAAGCAACTAATCTCAATCC
>CAUWNO010000092.1:0-8851 GCA_963559965.1 uncultured Lachnospiraceae bacterium
GTATTCTCTCTCCTCCGTTGTATCAGAAACAGTCATATTATCTGTATTCACCGTCACAAGAAGCCCGCGTCTCAGATAATCGAGAACGGGATGTTCCTCAAACGAAGGAACAGCCTTCGTCTGCACATTACTGCTGGGACACATTTCAAGCGGAATCTGTCTTTCACAGAGAACCTCCATCAGTTCCTCATCCTCGCAGGCACGCACGCCGTGACCGATACGGCTTGCTCCCATACGAAGAGCCGCCCGGATACTTTCCGGTCCGTCCGCCTCGCCTGCATGAATCGTATAAGGTACGCCAAGCTCTTTTGCAAGCGCAAAGACCTCTGCAAAATCCTCCGTCGGGAAAAGAGCCTCTGCGCCTGCCAGATCTACAGCCGCTACTCCCCGTCCGAGAAAAGCTGCCGCCGTACGGACTGTAAGGAGATTCTCTTCCCTGTTGTCCGCGCCGCGCATACAGCAGAGAATCAGCTTCGCCTTGAAAAAAGAACCGGCAAGCGCCTCCTGCATACCCTGAATTGCCGCCTTTACTGTCTCTTCCTGAGTCATTCCCTTCTTCGTGTGAAGCTGCGGCGCAAAACGTATTTCCGCATAGAGAAGCCCCTGCTCCTTCAGAGAGCTTGTCAGAACATACATCGCCTTGCGTACAGCCTCCTTTGTCTGGAGGACGAGAAGCGGCAAATCAAATTTTTCCAGATATTCGTTCAGACTTCCGCAGTCAGACGGAGCGCAGAGAAAGAGCTTCAGCTCGTCCGGATCCGACGCCGGAAGAGCGATATTCTGCTCCTGCGCCAGTTCCATTACCGTCCGCGGCAGAAGGGAACCGTCAAAATGAAGATGTAAATCTATCATAAAACCTCCTGACAGTCAAGCATTGTTCTGCCCTTGCCGCACAGCTTTTCAAAATCTCTGCGGAATACATTGAGGGCTGCCGTCACAGAATCATTCTTTATCAGAAGATCCAGCACATCCGGAGAAATCGTAGTCGCGCCGATTCCATATTCACAGAGACTGATAACCTGACGGGAGTTCTTAAAGCTTGCAGCCAGGACCTCTGTCGGGAAGCCATAGTGACGGAACATATCGTGAATCTCCTTTGCCGTGCGGACACCGTCCGAACCAAGATTATCGATGCGGTTGATATAGGGAGCTACATAAAGAGCGCCCGCCTTTGCTGCAAGAAATGCCTGCATCTGTGTATAAATCGCCGTCGCAGTCACATGAATGCCTGCCGCCGCCAGAATACGGATTGCCTTCAGCCCTTCTTTCGTCGTCGGAATCTTAATATAAGTATCGTCGCCCAGCTCCTTGCGAATCTTGTAAGCTTCCTCTACCATAGGATCTGCACGATCACTGATTACCTGCACATGCAGCTCGCCTTCTTCAATAAAATCACGAATCTCCTTCAGAACCTCATACGGAGGTCTTTTTTCCTTTGCGAGAATCGTAGGATTGCAGGTGACGCCATCCATCGGAAAATACTCATACATAGAACGGATCTCATCAATATTGGCATTGTCAATAATCAGTTTCATTACTTCTTCCTCCTTCTATTTTATCGGAAAACCCGATATATTCATTCCGCCTTCTTCACTGCACCTTTTCGTCTTTCTTTCCAGTCCATAACGAAAAAGATCACTGCCAGCGCTTCAAAAGCCCCCATAACGGGGTACGCTCCGGAAAGATACCAGTACAGAATCGCATTCCATCCGGAAATTTCTGAATAAGAAATTCCGCCAAGAAGAACGAGATAGCTTCCAAGAAGAGCCGAGAGAATCAGCCAGCGGGACAGATCAATATCCGCACTTTCTTTTTCTCTGCGTATCCTGCGAAGCGCCATCCGGACACTGAGCGCCAGATACGACAGCATACCAAGTACAGCAGCGGCCGCTCCGGTATACTGATAAAGCCTGCGCACACCGTTCAGGATTTCTCCCTTGTAATTAATATCTGCCAGAAGTCCATGACGCTCCGGCACATCCCAGTACCAGTCGAGATTCAGCTGCGAATTTTCACGCTCTTCCCTTGTAAATCCGTCAGAAAGCTCATACTCGTCAAGAAGATTTCCGTCCCGGTAAGCGCGAAGATAAATCGTCTGAGGCTTGTTCTCCACAGAAAGCTTCAAATAAAACCGGCATTTCTCACTGCCCGGAATCTCTCTGCCCTGCTGCGCAAGATAAGATGACACATCCGCGCTTTCTGCAAACTGCGCCGTTCCAAGTACAGTGCCGTCTGAAAGCTCTGCCTGAAGACTGATGTCATCCATTCCTTCATAGGAAACGTACCAGCCGGACGCCTCCACAAGATCCGACTCATACCAGACCGCCCTGTCGCCTGTGATCCTTTCAAAAAGAGGAATTCCTCCATTCTCATCAGGCTCACTGTAAAGGTAAACAAGGGTCTCCATTTCCTCGTATGTCGTCGTATAAACCGCCGCCCTGCCCAGAGCTTTAAAAAGATCTCCAAGATAGCCTTCTCTCCACGGCGACATATAAGTGGACGGCATGGTCGGCTGCCTCTCCAGTGTTCCGGCATCCATCGCAGCCTCCAGCTCGTCGCGTATCTGAAGACAGACCTCGTTGACAGCCGCTCCATTTTCATAATATCCTGCCTGCAAAAGAGCTGTCCGGAAAATCCAGAACACCCAGCCGTCCCGAACCTCCCAGCTTTCCGCGTCTCCCTCTTCGCCTGCCCAGTATTCCTTGCTGCTTTCTATATAAGGCTCCAGCTTCTTCAGCGTCGGACAAGCATCGCACATCCGCGCAATCTTCTCGCTTGTCATCGTAACGCCGGGAATATCCTCTTCCGGCTTCACTGCCATCATGCTCTTATACATCTCGGAAAAGCCGCCGCTCTGCAGTTCGTTTGTCACACGAATCTGATAATGCTTCAGATTCTGTCCCGCTATCAGCTGTCCTGCTCCCCAGACGCAGAAAAACGGCAGGAGCACAAGAACCGTCTTCCAGATATACTGCCTGCTTCTCTCCTTTTTCCAGAGAACAAACATATTGCCCAGATATACCAGAACAAACACCAGCAGGAAAGGAACGATCCAGATGGCGTCCTCTCTCGTATAGAAGAACGACACCAGACCTGCGGCAGCCGCAAAAACCCAGCCTGCCTGCCTTTTCAGAGATTCCTTCCTGCGCAGATAGAGAGCCAGAAAGCCTCCGAAAATCAAAAGCACCTGAATATAGGAAATGCTGTTTCTGTAGACTCTCTGGAAAGACTGCAGCGCATAAGACACCGGATTCCAGAGAAGGACAAGATAAAGCGTCAGGCAGACCCATCTCTTTTTCAGAAGCGGCTTCACCCCGTACACAAATACCATACAACTCACAGTATACAAAAGAGCTGTGACATTCAGATAGGATAAATGCAGAAAATGAATGACCGCAAGGTAAAGCGGAAAAAACATTCCCTTAGTGAGCGTCAGATCGTTGTACTCGCCCAGCCATTGTCCGTTTCCCAGAGCGTCCGCCATATGCACCATGATCCAGTCGTCGTGAATGCCTCTGGGCACTGCCATAATCGGCAGATTATAAACTAAAAACTGCTTAATAAGACCTGCGGCAGCCATAAACAGGAACAGGAAGAGCTCTTTTTTTTCAACAGATAAATTTTTCCATGTCTTCACTGACTCTCCCCCTCCCTAACGGTCCCATGCCATCTGATCGTATGCAAGGAAATCAAATCCCAGCCTCTGATAAAAACGCACAGCTGCCTCGTTATCTTCTGATACTTCCAGACGAAAACGGCGAATCTCCGGTCTCGTCTCCATAAGCTCCCTGATATAACGGCTGCCATATCCTCTGCCTCTGTATTCTTCCTTCAGATACAGTTCTTCCAGCATCAGACAGCGTCCGCCCGTTTCGCACGCATAATAAACCGTCACATAAGCAAACCCTGCTGTCTTTCCATCCACCTTCAGCACATGGCCTTCCAGAATCGGATCGTCGCTGACTGCGTCGCTAAAGGTCTGCTCCCATTTTTTTCTGTCTACGGGATGACTGACTGCATCGCTGTGATAAAAACCTTCTACCATAGCCAGAATCTCGTCGTGCATCTCTTCCGTCATCTTCTCTGTATGAAACATCACATCTGTTCTCCTTCATTTCTTCTTTTCCAGTTTACTCTGAATCAGCCTGTCCGTCAACAGAATCACCCTGGTTCCTGTAAAAAGCCGGACCGGAAGAACATAAGGCAGCGACGCTTTTTTATTTTCTTATTTTCTCTCTTCTATCTCAAAGGCAAGCCCCGCCTCCTTCATCAGATCCAGATAAGGCTTCGACGGAAAATATTCCGGTGAAAATACACCTTGATCTTTCCATACTCCCCTTCCAATCAGCTCGATGGCAAGCGCCGCCCCAAATCCAGTCTGCGCCACGACAGCCTGCATCCCGAAATCGCGCATCGCCTCCTGATTGTCAAACGGCTGATAGATAAAGTATTCCTTTTCCTTTCCATCCCTGATTCCGATACAGTCGACCCCGACGCACATGCCTCCCGTCATTTCTGCCCCTATATCCCTTGGCTGGGGCGCACAGGCGGCTACGACGTCCCGGGGAATTACTTTTACTCCGCCTGCCTCTACCGGATGGATACTCCGCAGTCCCAGCTTGTCAAGAACCTTCAGGGCAGTCAGGAGATTTTCGTCAAGAGCGATCTTAAAGCTGGCCTTTTTTAGTCCGTATTTTTCGAGATAACGGGGAAGCGTTACCACCTCCTCATGTTCTACCTTCACAAGGCGGTTCACGCCGAACGGCTCTGGCATCCGAAATTCTTCTTCGCCTGCAAACGCATCCTCTATCAGAAATCCCTTTCCTTTCTCCCATTCCGCATTGGGATTCATCACCTCATCCAGCACCGTCCAGACGTTAAATCCAAACAGGATCTCATCCTTCTCACTTTCCGGAGGCGTCAGGTTCCCCCCGTCCTTGACATGAACCTCCCACAATTCGTCAAAAAGATACTCCGCGGCGTATTTGGCAAACACATTTACCACTCCCGGATCGATGCCGAGACAGATGCACGCCATCCTGCCCTTCTCCTTCCATGCCTCGTGCCGATCGAAATTATACTTTGTCATAGGCTCTATATAACTTCCCTCAAACCCTGTTCCGAAGACCGGATTCTCCTTCGGCACAGACCAGGTTCCCATACTGGCATAATCCGCTCCTGCCTCAAAGGCTGCATCAAAAATGTAATTGCTCACAAACGGAGACGCTGCGTCCATTACAAAATCTATCTCATATTCGCGCATCAGCCGTATCAGTTCTTCCTTTCGGCGTGCGTCCACACATTCTGCCGCATAAAGAGTTCCTGCCCTTTCCCCCGCCTCAAGATGCCTCTTTACCTCCAGCGCCCTCTCTCTGTCATAATCTGCAATCAGCACAAAAGAAAGCCAGGATGCTTCCCTGTCCCTTCTTTTAAGGACCTTCAGGATACACTCTCCTACAGCACCCGCTCCGACAAGCATCATTCTCATAGTTTCTTCTCTCCTTTTCTTTTTTCCATACAATTTCTTCTGCATAAAACAGTTTCCGCCGTACTAAAAAACGTCCACTGGACATTTTTGCCGTATGCCTGGCAAACAAAAAAGGACAGGAGATCAGACGCTCTTCGCATCTGTCTCTCTGTCCTTTTACCAGTTGGTTATAGCCACGTAGGCGGCGGTTTCCCGCTCTCTCCAGAGTTCCGTCGGATAATCTTCCTTTTGCCTGTCAGTTTCCACTTGGAAGTGATGAGCTTCCTTCGTTTGCTTCTTCGGCGCCCTTTTCGGATCTCTAGGATTATCCTCTGCCGGTTTCTCGATATTTCTTGTTTTGCTTTATTTTTGCTTATTATAGCAAAACTGTCCAGTCATGGCAATCCTGATTTTTATTTTCTGATAATTGCATTTTCTTACTTTGCTTCTATTGCCTCTGTCTTATATACAAACTTTACGCTTCCCTGCATTCCGTCTGCAATACCTGAGAAGGATTTATACGCCTGCGCCGCTTCCTTGGATCCTTCAAAGCGGTCTACAAGCTCCTGTACATCTCCGTCAAAGATGTCTACAAGCTTTTGGATGCCTTCTTCGTCAAATTCAACCACGCCATCCTTCAGCTCCTTGGAACCGTCACGAAGCTCTTCTACTCCGTCCTTCAGTTCTTTTCCTCCGTCCTTCAGCTTGCCTGTTCCGTCTTTTAATTCACCTGTTCCGTCTTTCAGCTCTCCTGCGCCGTCTTTCAGTTTTCCTGCACCGTCTACCAGAGAATTCACTCCTGTATTCAGTGCCGGAAGATTTTTCATTATCTCCTGAGCCCCTGCATTCAGAGCCGCCACGCCCTGGGTATACATTGCAATGCCCTGTGAAAGAGAACCAAGGCCGCCCAGCATCGTTCCCATACTTGTAAGAGTATCTTTAAGAACGCTCAGCTGATCTATCGCCTGCTGAAGCGTAAGAAGCTGCTTTACGAGCGCCGCCTGAGCTCCGCCTGCCGCTGCCTGCACTGCCGGGATTTCCTTAGCCTGAACCTCTGCCTGCGGCGTATCTGCATCTACGCTCTGCTCTGCGTCTGTACTCTGCTCTGCGTCTGTACTCTGCTCTGCGTCTGTACTCTGCTCTGCGTCTGTGCTCTGCTCTGTGTCTGTGCTCTGCTCTGTCTTGCCGCTATCTGCCGCCTCGCCTGTTGTCTCATTTACTGTCTTATCTGCTGCCTCTTTTGCGGTCTCTTCTACCGTCTCATTTGCTGGAGTGTCTGCTGTCTCGGAGTCTGCTGTCTCAGCTTCTTTTGTCTCTGCCTGCGTTGTCCCAAGCATTCCCTGAATCTGATTCATTTTTGTCTGGAGTCCCGCTATAATCTGATCCAGAAGCTGTGCATCTGTCTGAATCTGAGACGCATAATTCTCCGCGTCCAACTCAGTCAGCTGCGGCAGATTCTGTGCTGCAAGAAGAGTGTTTGCCTGCTTGATTTTTGTATTCAGGCTTGTAAGAAGACCTTCCGAGAGCTGCTGCGCTCCGGCTGTAAGGTTCGGACTCTTCCCATCCAGCTCGGTCAGACCGGCAGCCAGCTTCTGTGCCCCGAGAATCAGCTGACCTGCTCCTGACTTCAACGCCCCGGCTCCATCATAAAGAGACTTTGTACCGTCATAAAGATCTCCGGCTCCTGTATTCAGCTTTCCTGCTCCGCTGTCCAGATCATCAATTCCGTCATACAGCTCTTCCGTACCGTCATAAAGCTCCAGTACGCCGTCATAAAGCTCTGACGTTCCATCCATCAGCTCAGCCATAGCATCTGTAAGCTCATCCATATCGGAAGAAAGGTCATCCATCGTGCTCTGCGCATCAATATCAAGATCTCCAAAAATCTCGCTTGTAGCGACTGACATGGTCGCTGCCAGTTCAAAATCTTCAGCCTCTCCCTTTACTTCTACATAGTCCGGAATCTCTACCTCGTCCAGATCGATTTCATCGCTTCCTATCTCCAGATTATCTTTAAGTCCCGGCATTGCACAGCCCATAACAATGCTTCTGTCGCCGTCATTGATCACTTTTCCATTTGTAACTTCAATATTTTTGAAATGATCATTATCCGTCACAAAAGCAGTCGCTATAACGAAGGGAACGTAAAGCTCCTGCGTCTTTCCGTTTGTTTCCACCTTCTCCTTCTGACGGTTCGTATAATCAAAACGAATCGTTACCTGGCCGCTCTGACCTGCCAATTCTTCCGGAGATACTGTCTTTCCGTCAAGCGTATAGGTAATTTTCATACCTACAGGAAGCTCCTTGGTGATATTTCCCTGATAATAAATATCATTTCCTTCCGCATCCCAGACCGTTACGTCGCCTGACTCCTTTTCAAAGGTTTCATCGCCTTTTACATTAGTAATATCCGTAAGCTGCGTGGTGTCTGTCAGACTTGTGCTGTTCATCGCATTTTTCAGCCAGTCGCTGACAATCAGCTTCTGCGTCGAACCGTCCGCATTGGCTATGACATATACTGTCTCATTTTTAGAAAGCTCTTCTTTATCTTTTTCTGAAAGCTCCGCAGAGGCTTCTGCTTTTATCTTCTGGACTTCTTTTTCCTGAACAGCAGCCTTTTGCGACTGTTCTTCTCTTCCTTTTGCATACGTTACTGCTCCGACTCCGCTGCATACGAGAGCCGCTGCCAGAGCGACTGACATTCCCTTTTTCAGGTTTCTATTTATCTTTTTCATATTATTTTACCTCCTCTGACTGAGCCTTTGCAGGCTTAAAACCACTGCTTGTAGCACAAATCAATTTATCAAACAGCATAAACATTGCCGGAAGAACGAAGCCTACTGCCAGAAGACTGATAATCGCTCCCCTTGCCATCAAAGCGCAGAGCGCCTGAATCATATCTACGTCGGAATAAAGAGCCACGCCCAGCGTCGCCGCAAAGAAGCCCAGCGCACTGACCAGTACAGACGGAAGAGATGTAGAAAGAGCGATGGAAATAGCTCCTGTCTTATCCTGTCCTCTGCTCCTCTCTCTCTTGTACCGCGTCGTCATCAAAATCGCATAATCTACAGTCGCTCCAAGCTGAATCGTACTGATGCAGATCGGGGCGATAAACGGAAGCGACGTTCCCGTAAAATGCGGAATTCCCAGATTGATAAAAATAGCAAACTCGATAACTGCAACCAGTATCACCGGAAGGGAAAAGCTTTTCAATACAACCGCAATAATCAGGAAAATTGCTACAATAGAAATCGCATTTACTACCTGAAAATCGTGATCCGTAATCTCTATCAAATCCTTCGTGCAGGGCGCCTCTCCTATCAGCATTCCCGTATCGTCATATTTTTTCAGAATCGTCTTAAGCTCCTCTATCTGATTGTTGAC
>CAUWNO010000093.1:0-8695 GCA_963559965.1 uncultured Lachnospiraceae bacterium
GTTCTTCAAACTGCTCCAGTGTCAGCTGCTTCTTCCTTTTCTTTTCCTGCTGCGTATCCTTTCTTTTTCTTCCGCTGTCACGCGCCGGGATTCCAGAATCTTCTGAAGAGCTTTCTGATATGTCCAGTCGTCAAGACTGCATCTGTCCAGATAAGAAAGAGTCTCTTTTGGAAAATGAACATAATAAATAGAGACTGCCCATGCAATTGCCATGCGCACATAATAGTGACTGCTTTCTATCTTATCAAACGCTGCAAAAGCCTCGTCAAGATATTCCTTCTTCATATAATGATCAAGCAGCATTACGACGCCGAAGCGTATGTCAAAGGGCTTATCAGAAATGAGACAGCGCCTGATCAAAGGCTCGTAAAGCGCAGGATACTTCCCGGCTTCTTTAAGAGAACCGCAGAAAATGTCGCAGACAGCCCAGTTCTCTATGCGCGGCAGAAATTCTTCTGTATATCGGATTCTTTTTTGAGGCTCCATCTTCGCTTCCGCAATCACAAGCCCCTGAAGGATATCATTTTCATACCAACGCCTTCCATTTTCCAAAAGAAACTTCTCCCAGTCGCCCTTTCGTATCTCTTTAGACAGTTTTCTGAGTTCCGGCATTCTGACTCCGAGAACATTCTCTGTCCCGGGAAGAAGACTGCTGTGAAATTTCCGGTATGCCGGATCAGCAAGCTCCAGAAGTCTTTCCTGTAAATCCTCCGTCATTTTCTTTTCCTCCTGATGATTCTGCCGCCCTTTTTCTGTTCGGAAACGCGCCCTCCAGCTCCAGCAGAAACGCTTTTATGTGCAGAGCCTTATTTTTCCCTGCATAGCCTGTAAGAGAGCCGTCCGCCCCAATGACCCGGTGACAGGGAACAAGTATCGCTGCTGGATTCTTTCTGTTTGCCATTCCGACTGCACGGCTTCCGCCCGGACAGCCGATTTCTGCGGCAATCTTTCCGTAGCTTCGCGTCTCGCCGTAAGGAATCCTGCAAAGCTCTTCCCATACTTTTTTCTGAAATTCTGTTCCCGAAAGGGAAAGCGGAAGATCAAAATTTTTTCTGGTTCCCTCAAAATACTCCAAAAGCTGTCGTCTTGCTTCCAGAAGAAGGGGCGTCTCTCTTTCTGGAATCTCTTCCTGTCCGGAAGACGCTCCGAAGGAAAGCCCGGAAATTCCGTATTCATCTTCTATAAGCTCCAAAACGCCCACGGGCGAAGAAAACAAAAGCTTTGCTCTATTCAAAATAGTTGGTGCTTCTTTTTTCATCATAATAGATCACATTCTCCTGCAAAAGGCGGATCTTCTCATCCGCCGCTTCCAGAACAGAGACCGCACAGTTTCTATGTACGCCGCCCTTCCAGAAATCTTTCAGTTCCTCACCTGATGTCCCAAAAAGCAAACCCTTTACAACAGCACCGTGAGCAGATAAAAGAATCGTCTTATCCTGATATTCTTTTGTGTGAATCAGCTCCTGAAGAAATTCCTTCGTACGCCGGATCAGATCGGGGATCGATTCTCCTCCTTCCGGAGGAATATACTGCGCCGGATCGTCAAAAAATCTCAAAAACTCCGGGTCCGGAATGTTATAGCCTTCCCGGGAGCAGCAGCAGCCTTCATAGGGACCGAAGCTTATCTCCCGGAGCCGCGGCTCCTCGATGATCGGAATTTCTCTGTCTGCGCAGATGATCTGCGCCGTCTTTTTTGCTCTTTGAAGAGGACTTGTAAAAATCAAATCAAAGGGTACATCTTTGAGAACCTCTGACGTAAGCTTTGCGACTTCCATTCCATTTTCATTGAGTGGAATATCCGTGGCTCCCTGTAAAAGTTTTTTTGTATTCCATTCTGTCTCACCATGACGTATGATATAAATAAGCATCCTGGTTCTCCTTTCTTTTCTAATTTTTATCAGCAGACGAAAGAACTGCCAGTGTAATCCCCTGTTTTCTTTCACATAATAACTCCTGTAACAAACAACAACAGACGGCAGACAGGTACTACTTTTTTCTGTCTGCAATAAGGAGGAGTTTATTATGTCTAACAAATCATCGAATACCGCAGCAGTACCGGAGGCAAAGGGCGCCCTTGACAAGTTCAAGTACGAGGTGGCAAGCGAACTCGGCGTTCCTCTCACAGACGGCTACAACGGCAACCTGACTTCCAAGCAAAACGGCTCCGTAGGCGGCTATATGGTAAAGAAAATGATTGAGGCACAGGAAAGACAGATGGCTGGAAAATAAACGGCAGCTGTCCAGGCTATGCCTTCCAAAGAGAATTTTTCTCTTCTTAAAAGCGGCTCCCGCAGGCAGATACTCGTCGCGGGAGCTGCTTTTTTCTATTGCTTTGCAATCTTTGCCGCCAGTTCTTCCAGGTACATCCAGCGTTCCATCTTTTCTTCCAAAGCCGCTTCTGCTTTTTCCTTCTCAGCCATAACTTGATTCAGCTTGACGAAATCGTGAGCAAAGACTTCGATATCCTTATCCAGAGTCTCGATTTTTTCTTCCAAATCTGCTATCTCTGCTTCTATTGTCTCGTATTCCTTCTGTTCCTTAAACGTAAATTTCAGCTTTCGTTCTCCCTTATCCCAGACGGCTTTTTCTCTCTTCCCTTTTCCGCCTTTCCGGATCTGTGCTCCGGACACATCTTCCGCAGCGTTTTCTCTGGAAACAGCCTCCTGATACTGTGTATATCCGCCTTCATACTGGCGGATTCCTCCTTTTCCATCCAGAGCAAAGATTCTGTCAGCCGTATTATCGAGAAAATATCTGTCATGGGAGACAAGAATTACGATTCCTGTAAAAGAATTCAGATAATCCTCAAGTATCGTAAGCGTGGGAATATCAAGCTCGTTGGTCACCTCGTCCATCACAAGAACATTGGGACCCTCCTGTAAGACTCCCAGAAGGTGAAGACGCCTTTTCTCTCCGCCGGAAAGCTTGCCCACAGGCGCATACTGCATATCCGGCGTAAATAAGAAGCGCTCCAACATCTGAGAAGCTGAAATTCTGCCTTCCCGCGTAGGAATATATTCTGCAATATCCTTCACATAGTCAATTACGCGCTGCTGTTCATCCATTTCCGGAAGTTCCTGTGCAAAATAGCCGAGACGTATGGTTTCTCCCAATTCTACGCAGCCGCTGTCTGGCTGAATCAATCCCGCAATCATTTTCAGTACTGTAGACTTTCCGCAGCCGTTCGGTCCCACAAAGGCAACGATCTGATTTTTCAGGAAAATATAATCAAAATCTTGGATGATGCACTTTTCTCCAAAGCTTTTGGAGATATGATGAAGCTCTACTGTCTTTTTTCCCATTCGTGTCTCTACGGAATCCAGCTCCACTGCCTTGTCAAAAACAGGTTCTTTTCCGTTCTTCAGCGCTTCCAGACGTTCCAGACGCGCTCGTTGTTTTGTACTTCTCGCACGGCAGCCCCTTGCCGCCCACTCAAGCTCCATACGGAGGACGCTCTGCCTTTTTCGTTCCGACGCCAGCTCCATTTCCTCGCGGAGGGCTTTCAGTTCCAGAAATCTGGAATAATTCGCCTCATAGCTGTAAAGCTTTCCTCTGCTGATCTCAAGGATTCTGCCTGCTACCTGATCAAGAAAATAGCGATCATGCGTGACAAGGATTACGGTTCCCCGAAAACGGTTCAGATAATTTTCCAGCCATCGTATCATCCCTTCGTCCAGATGATTTGTCGGCTCGTCCAGAATCAGCACGTCTGCCGGAAGAAGAAGGGTTTTTGCAAGAGCTGCCCGTTTTTTCTGTCCACCCGATAAAGTGCCGAGTTTTGCATCGTGATCCGTAAGACCAAGGGTATTCAGCATACTTTTCGCATCACTGTCCGGACTCCATTCTTCTTCCTTTCCAGCTGACGCCACATACGAGAGAACGCTTTCCTCCTCCGGAAACTCTTCGTTCTGAGTAAGGAAGGCAAGCTTCAGACCGTTCTGCCGTACAACCTGCCCGCTGTCGGGCTCTTCCATACCGGCAAGAATACGAAGAAGCGTTGTCTTTCCCGTACCGTTAATCCCGATAATACCGATCTTTTCGCCTTCCTGTATTCCGCAGGACACATCGTCAAAGACCCACTGATCTCCATAGAGCTTGCTGATATGTTCCATGTTTAAGATATTCATAAAAGGATTTTTCCCCCTTCTTTGTTCCAGCCGTTTTTATAATATTCCAGACGTTTTCTCAGCGCCTGATGTTCTTCTCTTTGAAGCTCCGGATCTTTTTCCTCAAGCTTCGCAGCTTCTTCGGAAGCCTCCTGAAGAATTCTTGCGTCTGTAAAAAAATCACCTATCTTAAATTCCAAAAGTCCGCTCTGACGCACGCCGAAGAGATCGCCCGGACCGCGGAGCTTCAGATCCTCGCTGGCAATATAAAAGCCGTCGTTAGATTTTTTCAGGATCTCAAGCCTCTTTTTTGTATCCTTACTTTTTGTGCCACTGATAAAAATACAGTAGGACTGATGAGCGCCTCGTCCCACCCTGCCACGGAGCTGATGAAGCTGAGCCAGACCGAATCGTTCCGCATTTTCCACCATCATCACAGTAGCGTTGGGCACGTTGACTCCTACCTCCACGACAGTCGTAGAGACGAGAACCTGTATACTTCCCGATGCAAAGGCTTCCATAATCTCATTCTTTTCGGAAGGCTTCATTTTCCCGTGAAGATAGGCAACAGAAATCGAAGGATCAAGAGCCTCCCTCAGCTTTTTTGCATAATCCACGACATTTTCTATTTCAAGCTCCGGATTTTCTTCTACCATAGGACAGATAATATAGACCTGACGGCCTGCGAAGACTTCTTTTTCCAGAAAACGATACGCCGTAGGCCGGTAGCTTTCATCCACCACGCAGTTTTTAATTGGAAGACGATTCGCAGGCAGCTCGTCTATCACAGAAATATCCAGATCTCCGTAAATAATAATCGCAAGCGTTCTTGGAATCGGCGTAGCGCTCATCACAAGCACATGCGGCATATCTCCTTTTCCTGCCAGCGTCTCCCTCTGACGAACGCCGAAGCGGTGCTGTTCGTCTGTCACCACAAGACCAAGCTTCTTAAATGTTACCTTATCCTGGATCAAAGCGTGGGTTCCAATCACAAGATCCGCCTCTCCGCTGGCAATCTTCTCATAGGCTTCCCGTTTTTCCTTCGCCGTCATAGAGCCTGTCAGAAGTACGATTTCCGTTTTCGGCTCCAGACGCTCAAAAAGCTCCTGCAAAGACGCGGCATGCTGTCTTGCAAGAACCTCTGTCGGAACCATAAAAGCCCCCTGAAATCCGCTGTCTGCTGCCGCAAGAAGGGCTGCCGCAGCCACAATCGTCTTGCCGGAACCCACGTCTCCCTGTACCAGCCGGTTCATCACAGAAGAGCTCTTCAAATCCTTCTCTATCTCGCCAAGAACTCTTTTCTGTGCTCCTGTAAGCTCATAGGGAAGCGCTGAAAACAGCTGGCGGACTCTCTCTCCTTCCGCGATGACACAACGGTTCTCCTGCTGATCTCTTTTCTCTCTAAGCTGCCGGAGTGCAAGAATAAAAAGGAAAAATTCATCAAAAACAAGTCTTCTTCTCGCAAGAAGAAGCTCCTCTTTATTTGCCGGAAAATGTATCGCACGGGCGGCAAAATTGGATTCTGCAAGTTGCTGCCCCGTCCTGATATCCTCAGGAAGATACTCCTTTTCCAGCGTGATCTCTTCCAGCGCCTGCCGGACAGCCTTTTCTACCGTTTTATTGGAAAGCCCCGACGTAAGACTGTATACGGGCTGCATGGCATGAAGCTTCTCTTCATACGCCTCCGGCGTAAAAATCTCCGGCTGCTCCATAAGAAGACGTCCCTTTTTTTTCTGAATTCTTCCCCGGAAAATCCAGGTAGAACCCGGCGTCAGGCTGTTTCTCAAAAAAGGCATATGAAACCAGCTAAGATGGAGATGTTCACCAAACTCCTCCAGAGTAAGCGTCGTCACTGTTGTCCGTCCTGCCCGCGCAGAGACCGGCGCTTTCCGCACAAATCCAGTCACCGCCTGAATCTTGTCTTCTTCTATATTTGCAAACGTCACAGGCGGCGCATAGACGTCGTAAGTTCTCGGATAATAAGACAACAGCTCTCCCACCGTGTCAACGCCGACACGGTGAAAGAGCGCTGCAGTCTTTTCTCCAATGCCCTTAAGGGCTGTAATTGGGGATTCTGTATTCATTTTACTCTACCGATACCACATAATAGTAAATAGGCTGACCGCCGAAATGAACTTCGATATCACAGTCAGGATACAGCTCTTCCAGTCTGCTTCCCAGATCTTCTGCGTCTTCCTTCTTAACATCCTCGCCGTAATAAATACTGATAAGCTCGGAATCCTCGTCAAGAAGTTCTGCAAACATGGCAAGCGCCGTCTCTGTCACGCCCTCTCCCACGGAAAGGATTGCATGATCGCCGATACCCATAATATTGCCTTCTTTGATCTCCTTATCGTCGATATGCGTATCGCGCACTGCGTAGGTTACCTGACCTGTCTTGACTCTTGTAATCTCTTCTGTCATACGGGCTTCATTTTCCTCTGCGGAAGAATCCGGCATATAATTAATCATAGCAGTAATTCCCTGGGGAACTGTCTTTGTGGGGATTACGATAATATCCTTTTCCTTGCAGAGAGCCTTCGCCTGATTTGCCGCAAGAATAATATTCTTATTGTTCGGAAGGATAAAAATATGATCGGCATTGACCTGATCGATGGCATTTAACATATCTTCCGTACTTGGATTCATCGTCTGACCGCCTTCGATAAGGTAATCTACGCCAAGTCCCCGGAAGATCTCGCCGATTCCCTCTCCGATAGAAACAGAAATGAATCCCATTTCCTTTCTCGGCTCTGCCTTCTTCGCTTCCTCAGTCTGCTGCGCCGCAATACGGGAAGCATCCTTAATCAGCTTCTCCTCATGCTCTTCACGCATATTGTCAATCTTCATACGCGACAGAGAACCATAGGTAAGCGCGCGCTCAATCGCCTGACCCGGATGATTCGTATGTACATGAATCTTTACGATATCATCGTCAGCCACGCATACAATCGAATCTCCGATCGACTCCAGGAAGCTCTTGAACTCTGTCTCGTCCTTCTGATCAAACTTTTTGTCCAGCATAATAATAAACTCTGTACAGTAGCCGAATTTAATCTCTGCTTCTGTCTGCGCGCTGATCTTGACCGGAGCCGCCTTAGGCTGCTCGAAAGTATAATCAATCTCCTTGCCCAGGAAAGCGTCATAAGCTCCCTTTAAGACTTCCACAAGTCCCTGTCCGCCGGAATCGACAACGCCGGCTTCCTTCAGAACGGGAAGAAGATCCGGAGTCGTGGCAAGAACTCTCTCTGCTTCCTCGATAACTCCCTGGAAAAATACATCCAGATCGTCCTCTTCCATAGCAAGCTCCGCCGCCTTCTCTGCCGCTCCTCTTGCTACTGTCAGGATTGTACCCTCTTTCGGCTTCATAACAGCCTTATATGCGGTCTCGACAGCTTTCTGCATAGCGTTTGAAAGAATCTGCGCATCAAGAGCCTCGTAATCCCGGATTCCCTTTGTAAAGCCGCGAAGCAACTGGGAAAGAATAACGCCGGAGTTTCCGCGAGCGCCCCGAAGAGAGCCGGAAGAAATCGCCTTTGCGACGGTCTCCATCGTACCTTCAGACAGACTGGTTACCTCGGAAGCCGCCGACATGATCGTAAGCGTCATATTGGTTCCCGTATCGCCGTCCGGCACAGGGAACACATTGAGTTCGTTGATCCATTCTTTTTTGGCTTCCAGGTTTTTCGCACCTGCCAGAAACATCTTTGTCAGTGTTTCAACATCTATTGTTTTCATAACTTTCAAAAACTCCTTCTGCTATTAATCTATTACCCGCACACCTTCAACAAAGATGTTAATCTTTTCTATCGACATGCCTGTAAACTCTTCTACCTTATACTTCACATTACTGATCAGATTGTCTGATTCTGCGGAAATGCTTACGCCATAAGATACGATAACATGGAAAGAAAGCGTGATTTTATTATCATTAATCTGTACGTTCACTCCCCGGGTCAGGTTATCTCTGCGAAGAAGCTTTACAAGACCGTCCTTCACATTTACCATAGCCATTCCTACAATTCCAAAACATTCTACAGCCACAGAGCCTGCATATCTGGCAATAACTTCCGGGTCGATCATGACAGCGCCCATCTGCGTATTCATAAGTCCCTTCATTATGATTCCCTCCACTCTTATTTTTATGACTTCAAAATCATATGGTTCTATTGACATTATTGATGTTATTATACCCTGTTTCACAGGAAAATCAAAGCAATTTTTCGTTCTTTCCCCAGTTTCTCAAAAAATCGCAATATTTTTAATTTAGCTCTTGCAAAATATAGTAGTTTCTGCTAGAATAATTTATGTTGCGAGCCTATATATAGGTTCACTATCGGTCAAGAGGAGGTGCAAACATGGCTAAATGTGCAATCTGTGAAAAAGGTGCTCATTTCGGAAACAATGTCAGCCATTCACATAGACGTTCCAATAAGATGTGGAAATCTAATGTTAAGTCTGTTAAGGTAAAGGTCAACGGCGGCGCCAGAAAGATGTATGTATGTACATCCTGTCTGAAGTCCGGTAAGGTTGAAAGAGCGTAAGAAATGAAATGTTAAGAGGGTATCCCCGGAAGATGCGGGATACCC
>CAUWNO010000094.1:0-8611 GCA_963559965.1 uncultured Lachnospiraceae bacterium
CGGAAGATCTGGAAGATGGAGACGGAAGACAAAAGAAAAAAAGCGGCTGGCGGCTGGTCTGTATGGAAGGACATCCGCTGGGCTGGGGCAAAATGTCCGGCGGAACGCTGAAAAACAAATATTACGCCGGCTGGAGGTGGTAAGATGAGATTGGATAAATATCTGAGCGAAGCAGGAGAGGGAAGCCGCTCGCAGGTGAAGGAGCTTATCAGAAACGGACTGGTAAGCGTCAACGGAGAAAAGGCGGCAAGACCAGAATATAAGGTAGAAGAAGGAGATCAGGTGTCCGTATCAGGAAGACAAATCTGTCTTTCCCAGACGGAATACTGGATGCTTTACAAGCCGACAGGCTGTGTCTCCGCAACGGAGGATCTGCATCTTCCTACAGTTCTTCAGCTTCTTCCCCCAGATGCAAGAAAGGATCTTTTTCCGGTGGGAAGACTGGATCGCGATACGGAAGGGCTTATGCTTCTTACAAACGACGGAGCGCTGGCTCACCGCCTGCTGTCCCCCAGAAAACATGTGGATAAGACGTATTACGCCGTGGTGCGCGGAGTGATGAACGAGGAAACAATAAAAGCCTTTCAGGAAGGGCTTGATATCGGGGACGATAAAAAAACGCTTCCGGCAAAGCTTCGTATTCTGAGCGTGGAGCAGCCCTGGGATGGAAAGGCAGAAAACACAGAGACAGAGATTGAGATTACCATACGGGAGGGACGTTTCCATCAGGTAAAACGTATGTGCGCGTCGGTCGGCTGTCAGGTGCTTTATCTGAAGCGTCTTTCTATGGGAAGTCTGAAGCTTGATGAAAGGCTGATTCCGGGAGAAAGCCGTCTTCTGACAGAAGATGAGAGCGATGCGCTGAAGGAGGAGACAGGATGCTGAAAGAAGTAAAGGCTGTCCTTTTTGATCTGGACGGTACGCTGGTAGATTCCATGTGGATGTGGGGAGCGATTGACGTCGAATATCTGGGACGCCGGGGGCATCAGCTTCCGCCCTCTCTGCAGCATGAAATAGAAGGAATGAGCTTTTCTGAGACAGCCGTTTATTTTAAGGAATATTTTCATCTGCCAGACAGTCTCGACGAGATTCAGGCGGAATGGGTTGCGATGGCGCGCGATAAGTACGCAAATGAGGTGGAAATGAAGCCGGGAGCGCTCTCTTTCCTCAAATACCTTAAAGAGCAGGGCATCCGGACAGGGATTGCCACAAGCAATAACCGGGAGCTTCTGGAGGCAGTGCTGGATGCAAAGGGGATTTCCTCCTGGTTTGACTGTTGCATGACAGCCTGCGAAGCAGGAGCCGGAAAGCCTGCCCCTGATATTTATCTTAAGGTGGCAGAGCGTCTGGAGACAAAACCGGAAAACTGCCTCGTCTTTGAAGATACTTATGCGGGAGCTATGGCAGGATCGAGGGCAGGGATGTCTGTCTGTGCGGTGGCAGATCCCTATTCTAAAGCAAAGCGTGAAGATATCATGGGGATTGCCGATTACTATATCGAAAGCTTTGACCAGGTGCTTGATGGAAGCTTCCTGAAACTGAAGGACTGAGAAAGACGCAGAGGTACAAGGAGAAAAAGATGGAGACACATTTTTTGCCGGCGACAAAAAAAGAACTGGAAGAGCGGGGCATTGAGAAGCCTGATTTTGTATATGTGATAGGAGACGCCTATGTGGATCATCCATCTTTTGGACCGGCTATCATTGGACGTGTGCTGGAAAGCCGGGGCTACACGGTGGCGATTCTTTCACAGCCGGATTGGAAGGATCCGCAGAGCATCCAGATCTTCGGAGAGCCGCGTCTTGCCTTTCTGGTCTCTTCCAGAAATATGGATTCTATGGTAAACCACTATACGGTTTCCAAAAAGAGGAGGCGGACAGATGCGTTTACTCCCGGCGGACTCATGGGCAAACGTCCGGACAGGGCGGACATTGTCTACTGCAATCTTATCCGCCGCGTCTATAAGCATACGCCGGTTATTTTGGGCGGAATCGAGGCAAGTCTTAGAAGACTTGCCCATTACGATTACTGGTCGGACAGCTTTAAGCGTTCCCTGCTTCTTGACAGCGGAGCAGACCTCATTTCCTACGGTATGGGAGAACGTTCCATTGTGGAGATTGCCGACGCGCTTGCGTCAGGAATCGATATCCGGGATCTGACCTTCGTAGACGGCACAGTTTATAAGACCTCAAAAAAAGAAGATATTTACGATGCTGTCTTTCTTCCGGACTACGAAAGCATGAAGGCAGAGAAGCGTCTGTATGCCGAGAGCTTTTCCATACAGCAGAAAAATGCCGATCCTGTACGGGGAAAACGTCTGGCGGAAGCCTATTCGTCTCACCTTTTTGTCGTGCAGAATCCTCCTTCCAGACCGCTTACCCAGACAGAGATGGACGACGTCTATGCCCTTCCCTATCAGAGAGCGGTTCATCCTTCCTGTCTTTTAAAGGGAGAGATTCCGGCTTTTACAGAGATACGCTACAGTCTTGCAAGCTGCCGGGGATGCTTCGGCGCCTGCTCCTTCTGCGCCCTGACCTTCCATCAGGGACGGATCATCCAGACGAGAAGCCATGAATCGCTGCTTGCAGAGGCGAAAAGAATGACGGAGGAAGAGGATTTTAAAGGCTATATTCACGATGTGGGAGGGCCGACTGCCGATTTCAGACAGCCTGCCTGTGATAAGCAGCTTCGCCGGGGCGCCTGCCCTGAGCGGCAGTGTCTCTTCCCTTCACCCTGTCCGAAGCTGAAGGCAGATCACAGCGATTATCTTAAGCTTCTTAGAAAGCTCCGCTCTCTTCCGGGAGTGAAAAAGGTCTTTATCCGTTCAGGAATCCGTTTCGACTATGTTCTGGCAGATTCCGATCCCGCATTTTTAAATGAACTCTGCGAGAACCATGTGAGCGGACAGCTTAAGGTTGCGCCGGAGCATGTATCGGACGCGGTGCTTACAAGAATGGGCAAGCCGCCCCGCCGTGTATATGAGACCTTCTGCCGCCGCTACAAAGCGGTCAATGAAAGACTCGGGAAAAAGCAGTATCTCGTTCCCTATCTGATGTCCTCGCATCCCGGCTCTTCTCTGAAAGAAGCGGTAGAGCTTGCGGAATACTGCCGCGATCTCGGCTATATGCCGGAGCAGGTTCAGGATTTTTACCCGACTCCTTCCACGGTATCTACCTGTATGTACTATACGGGGCTTGATCCGAGAACCATGGAACCTGTTTATGTGCCGAAAAATCCTCACGAAAAAGCGATGCAGAGAGCTTTGATTCAGTACCGGGATCCGAAAAATTATGAGCTTGTAAAGGAAGCCCTGGAAAAGAGCGGACGAAAGGATTTGATAGGTTTCGGTCCCAAATGTCTGATCCGTCCCAGGGACGGGCAGGGACAGGCTGAGCGGAAGAATCAGAAAACGCCATCCGGAAAAAGAGGCGCTTCTCAAAAAAACGTTTCCGGAAAGAAAAAGACCATACGAAATGTACACAGAAAGAAATAGACGATAGAAAAGGAGAGCATTTATGAGCCGTTATCAGCTGATAGCCCTTGATATGGACGGGACACTGTTGAACTCAGAAAAGAAAATATCGCCGAAGACCCTTCAGGCTCTTGAAAAGGCTGCGGCGGCAGGAAAGGATCTGGTTCTTTCCACAGGACGCTGCCGTCCGGAGCTGGAAGAATATATCCGGCAGATTCCCGGACTTAAGTATCTGGATTGTACCAGCGGAGCCCTCGTCTATGATGTGAAAGAGCGCAGAGAAATTTTCCGCCGCGGGATAGAGCCGCCTGTTGTCAGAAGACTTCTGGAGCTTGCAAAAATGGAAAATGCCATGATGCATCTTCTCGACAGGGAATCTGTCGTGCAGACGAATCAGTGGACCCGTATGGAAGATTACGGCATGGGAGCCTATAAGCCCATGTATGCCCGGATCGTAACAAGCAAAGAAGACCTTTATCAAAGCTATTGCGAAAATCCTTTTCCGGTAGAAAAGATCAACCTTTATCATACGGATATGGCTTCCCGGGAGAGAACGAGGCGGCGCGTTCTGGAAGAAGAGCTTCCAGTGGAAATGGTGTATGCGGAAAGCTCCTCCCTTGAGTTTAATGCAAAGGGCGTCGATAAGGGAGCCGGACTGGAAGCTCTTTGTTCCTTCCTTAAGCTTCCGCTGGAAAAGACCATAGCCGTCGGGGATGCGGATAACGATCTGGCGATTCTTCGCTGCGCAGGCCTTGCCGTCGCCATGGGAAATGCCAATGAAAATGTCAAAAAAATAGTAGGAGCTGTCGTAGCCGACTGCGATCACGACGGCTGCGCCGAGGCGATTGAAAAATACCTGCTTTCCTGAGTAAGAGACAGGGAGTGAATGAATATGCAGAAAAAAAGAAAAAAGACGGCGCTTGTGACGGGAGCTTCTTCGGGGATTGGAAGAGAATTTGTGCGTCAGATGGCGAAGACTTGTCCCTTTCTTGACGAAATCTGGGTAACTGGACGCCGGGAGGATGCCCTCTGTGCTTTGCAAAAAGAGTTTCCCTCTGTCAGCATCCGTGTGCTTCCCCTTGATTTGCAGGAGAGAGGCGATCTGGACAGACTGAAAAACCTTCTGGAGCTGGAAAAGCCAGGTCTCTGTTTTCTTGTAAATTCTGCCGGAGTCGGCTATGCAGGCATGGTAGAAGAGGGAGACAGGAAGGAAACGCTTTCCATGATCGATCTCAACTGCCGGGCGCTGACAGCAGTAACGATGCTGGCTTTGCCCTATCTGTGCGGCGGCGCGCGCGTGATTCAGATGGCTTCGGGGGCGGCGTTTCTTCCCCAGCCCGGCTTTGCTGTATATGCGGCGTCCAAAGCCTATGTACTTTCCTTTTCCCGCGCTCTGGGCGAAGAGCTTCGCCGCCGGAATATCCATGTGACAGCCGTGTGCCCTGGTCCTGTGCGTACCGGTTTTTTTGAAGCGGGTCATATCAGGTTAAGTCCACAGAAGGAAAAATTTCTCGTCAGCCCCCAAAAAGTGGTTTGTCAGGCGCTCCGCGATGCGGGAAAGAAAAAGCCGGTTTCTGTCTGCGGACTGCCTATGAAATTTGTATGGTTTGCATCAGAAATTCTCCCTCAGAGCGTCATGCTTTTTTTCAGCCGTCTGTTTATAAAAATTTGAAATACTAAAAAAATTGAATATTTACAAAAAATAATTGACAACAGAAAAAAATGTGTCTATAATGAACAACATGGTGAAGTGCAAAGAGGCAGAGTCATAGTTATCTGTCTTTTTTTTAAAAAAAGCACTTTAGCAAGCAAACGCGTTAATATGAAACGGGAGGAAAGTTAAAATGAAAAGACTTGTAAAGCCTCTGGCTCTGCTGATGACAGTCATGATGGTTGCTCTGACTGGCTGCGGAGGCTCAGGCGCAGATGAAACAGGCGGAACAGAAGCAGGAGGATCCGGAGTAGTTGCTGACAGCAGCATTGTAATCGGACAGTCCTCAGAGGTAGCAAACCTGAATCCGATGATTCAGCCCAGAACACCGGACAGCAACGTTCAGTGCATGATTTTCAGCTATCTTGTAATTCCGGACGAGGAGCTTAACTATGTAGGCGATCTTGCAAAGAGCTGGGATATTTCTGAAGACGGAAAAGTGTACACCTTCCACCTTCAGGAAGGCGTAAAGTGGCATGACGGAGAAGACTTCAACGCAGACGACGTTGTCTTCACCCTGACAGCTCTTGCACATCCGAATTATAATGGCGGTGCAGACAGCCGTGTTATGCCGATTGTAGGTGCTGCAGAGTATCAGGCAGGAACAGCCGACAGTGTAGAAGGAATCAAGAAGATTGACGACTATACTGTAGAGCTGACGCTGTCAGAGCCGAACGCAGCCTTCCTTTCCAATATGTATACCTGTATTCTTCCGGAGCATATCCTTGGAACAGAGGATCCGGGAACCTGGGGCAACAACGATTTCAACCGTGCGCCTATAGGAACAGGAAAGTACCGCTTTATCGAGTGGAAAGCAGGACAGTACATCACACTGGAGCGCAACGAAGAGTACTATGGAACAAAGCCGTCGATTCAGCACGTTACCGTACAGTTCGGCGCTGATACGACACTTGTTGCAGCACTGTTAAACGGCGAAATCGATGTTCTTTACAACCTTCCCGCAACAGAAATTGAAAACGTAGAGGCAATGGACGGCGTATCCGTATATAATTACGAAATGATGAACGTATATTATATCGGACTGAATCAGCTGGATCCGAACCTGAGCAATCTGAAGGTACGTCAGGCTCTTGCTCATGCGATTGACAAGCAGACAATTATCAACACCGTATACGGTTCAGAAAATGCATATATTTCTGAGGATATTTTCCCGGACAATCACTGGTCTCACAACGAAGATGTGACAGTGTATGAGTACAATCCCGAGAAGGCAAAATCTCTCCTTGAGGAAGCCGGATATACCATGAACGATTCTACCGGATATTTTGAGAAAGACGGAAAGACGCTTCATCTGACATACGATATGGCCACAAGCACAGACGGCGAGCAGGTAGCGGCTCTGATCCAGCAGTACTGGAAAGCTGTCGGCGTAGAGATGGAAGTAATTCAGCAGGATTTCGCTACGCTGGCTTACACAAAGCTTCTTCCGGGCGAGGCTACAGAGGAGACAACTGCAGAGTCCTTCCAGTGCTACACGCTTGGCTTTGGCGTAGAGGCAGATCCGGAAGAGTACAACGGATACCTTTCCACATCGACCGGAGCTGGTTCCTGGAACTTCATCCATTACAGCAATCCGAAGGTAGACGAGCTGTTTAAGCAGCAGCTTCTGGAAACTGATCCGGAAGCAAGAGCAGACTGCTTCCACCAGATTGCAAAGATCGTATCCGATGATGTTCCCTGGATTCCGCTTTACAACAAGGCTAACAGCGCAGGCCTGAATGAAAGGGTAGAGAATTTTACGGCTGATTTCCGCGGTATTACATTCCAGATTGAGAAATGGAACATTGTTGAATAAAGAAGCGATTAGGCGATAAAATCAAGGACCCAGGATCTTGTTCCCGGGTCCTTGGTGTTAGATGGAGACAGATAAAATGTATATAGAACCGGTAAGCCTGTTAAAACAGCTTGTAAAAATTGACACAACGAATCCGCCGGGAAGAGAAAAAGCGCTGCTGTGTGTGCTTCAGGAGATCCTTGAAAAGGCAGAGATCCCCTTTGTCCTTCAGGAGACAGCTCCGGAGCGCGGCAACCTTCTTGCATGGCTCTCTGCTGCACAGGAAAAGACGCTTCCTCCTCTTATCCTTTTAAGTCATACGGATGTGGTCGGAGCAGATGCGAGCGAGTGGAAGTATCCGCCTTTTCTGGCAGAAGAAGAGGACGGCTATATCTATGGAAGAGGGACGGTAGATACCAAACAGCTGACCGTGATGGAACTGGCAGCTTTCCTGAGTCTGAAGGAATCCAAAATTTCTCTGAAAAGAGACGTTTATTTTCTGGCTACCTCGGACGAGGAAAGCGGAAGCGCCTTCGGTCTTCAGTATTTTCTTGATCACGAGATCTCTCTGAATGGAAAAACCGTAACAGGACGGGAGCTTTTTTATGAAAGCGACGTGCTCAGCGAGGGCGGTGGATTTCCGGTCCTTGCAGGCGGCAAAGAATATTATCTCTGCGAATCGGGACAGAAGTCCTGCGGAACTGTGGAGTTTACCTTTAAAGCCCGTTACGCAAAGGGACCTTTCTTTGGAAGCGGAGACGCGATGGTCCGCGCGATGACGCTCGTTCAGGAGCTTGGAAGCCTCTCGCTTGAAGGAAAGACTTTGGAGACGGTGAAGAATTTCGAGGCAAAACTGGAAGCCGGAAGCCTTTCACCTATGATGAAGTCCATTCTTCTTGCCATGAAGAGAAATACGATCACCGTGACAATGATAGAAGGAAAAAGTGTAAACGAGGTAAAGGTGATCTGTGACGTTCGGCTGATTCCCGGATTTGGAAGAAGCTTTCTCACAGAGCTGCTTGACAGCCTTGCAGAAAAGATGGACTGTGAATACAGAATTCTTTCTCTCTCAGAAGGATATGAAAGTGATCCGCAGGGCGCTTTTCTGGAAGCTCTGGAAGCTTCTACGCTGGAGGTTCTCGGAAAAAATAAAAGTGAGGCAGAAATTCTTCCGTTCGTATCGATGGGTTCCAGCGACGGAAGGCTTCTTGCAGGCACGAAGGCGAGAGTATACGGCTACAGTCCGGTATATTCCTGGGATATGACCTTTGACAGCGCTGTGACTATGGTTCACGGCGTAAATGAAAGGATACACAGAGACTCGGTAGAATTTGGAAGCCGGGTACTGACATTGGCTGTAAAAAGAGCAGCCGGAGAGGAGTGACAGAATATGATAAACAGAAACGATGTGGCAAGGGAAAAAATGCAGCGCGCAGCTTCCATGCTTCAGGAGAATCAGATTGACATGTGGGCTGTCTATTCAAGACTTAAGACAGACACAGCCCTTGAGCTTATGTTCAATACCGATACGAAGAACGAAGTGCTCTTTCTTCTGACGGCAGGCGGCGAGAGGATTGTGGCAGCCCTTCCTGAGGATGCAGAAAATTATCAGGAATCCGGTCTCTATACAAGA
>CAUWNO010000095.1:0-8511 GCA_963559965.1 uncultured Lachnospiraceae bacterium
GAGGCTTTCCCTCCTCCTGAAAGCTGAGACCCCATCCGGAGGATGCGGCGCTCATAGAAGCGGCAGGTACCTGCGCCGAGGAAAAGCGGGCGAATCCCTGACCGCCGAAATAAGAAAGAGTAAGAAGCAGGAGGAAGCCTCCTGCGCGAAGCATAGTCCGGTAAGATACTTTCATGGATAAAAACCCTGTTTTTGCTACTATATGGAATTCTGAATATATTTAGAACAGTTTATTATACGTGCCTAAATCCTCGATTTAAGCTAAGCGCCCTTCTCAGCCGCATGGCTGAATAGTTACGGAAATGACAAAAAAAATTGTCAAAAGCATTGACAACTTTATTTGTCAATGATATAGTGAGGGTGACAAGAAAAGTTGTCAAAAAAGTAAGAAGACGAAGAAAGAGAAGAGGTATACAGAGAGGGGGAGAGAAGGCTTGCCGCTGCTCAATTATGTGAAGGAATACCGGTCAAAGCTTGGAATCAATCAGACGGAGCTTGGAAAGCTGGCGGGCGTCTCCAGGCAGACAATCAGCCTGATTGAACGGGGAGATTACTCGCCGTCCGTAACGCTGGCTTTAAAGCTGGCGCATATCTGTCAGGTAAAGGTAGAGGACTTGTTTGTGTATGAGGAGGATGAAAAATGAAAGAGAGAATGAAAGAAAAGAAAAAATGTGGAAGTAAAAAACTGTTTGGATGTATGTTTCTGGGAGCGCTTCTGGGATTTCTGACATCGTGGGTCATAAACAGCGGACTTTTTGAGATACAGGAGGGCGCCCGGACGGCGTTGTCTTTACTTCAGACTCTTGCCCTTCCGCTCCTTCTCGGCGTCGCCGTATGTATGGCAGTAGTTTCTGAAACGGGTCTTGCTGCGATGAAAAAGATTGGAGAAAAGCTTCAGGAGGCGGATGAGGAAGAGTGTGACGAACTGGAATACAGGTTGGAGAAAAAGGGAGCGTTCCTGCTTAATTTCTGTACAGTCTCACAGGCGCTTTGCTTTATACTTCTGTCAGCAGGGTATTCGATGGAATATATCCGTTCATCTGGTCAGGCGAGAAAAGCTCTTCTGGGAGCCTGCATTATTTTTATTGTCAGCTTCATCTACAATGCCTTTGTGCAGGCGCGGTATGTGCGGCTGGTTCAGAATCTTTATCCGGAGAAAAAGGGAGATGTTTATTCGAGAAAGTTTCAGAAGGAGTGGCTGGAGAGCTGCGACGAGGCTGAGAAAGAATCGATTTACCGAAGCTCTTATCAGGCATATATTAGTATTAACAGATGGATTCCGATTCTTCTTGCTGTGTCGATGGTGTTTCATCTTTATCTGAATACAGGCATAATGGCTGTGATTATGATATCGCTTATCTGGCTGCTTACCACCTTTTCTTATACGCGTTCCTGCGTAAGGCTGGCGGGGAAAAAGAAGGGAAGAGCGGTATAAGCCGGGTGAAGGGCATGAAAAAAGAATCAGACAGAAAAAATAAGGCGGTTCCGCAAAAGGGAGCCGCCTTAAGACGTTTTTACTTGAAGAAACTGCTTTGTATCGCTTTGGTGGGACATGCTTTTTTGCACAGTCCGCATCGGATACATTCTGTATCATTGGCGTTTTTTACAGGGTCGCAGTTCATTTTGCAGGCGCGTGCGCATGCGCCGCAGTGAATACAGCTTTCTTCGTCTACCCTGTAGCGGAATACAGACACAGGCTGGAAGACAGAGTAGATGGCTCCCAGCGGACAGATATATTTGCAGAAGGGACGGTAGATCAGAATGGACAGCAGTACTGTGAGCAAAAGGAGAAGATTTTTCCATGCATAAAGCCATCCCAGAGCGCTGTGCATAGCCTGATTCAGAAGTACATGAGGAATACCGCCCTCAAGCGTGCCGGCAGGACAGATGAGCTTACAGAACCATGGCGAACCCTGTCCGAGAAGATCGGTGATTACCATAGGCAGCAGGATCACAAACAGGACGAGAACCACATACTTAAGCTTTCTTAGGAGCCGGTCGCCACGAAAAGAGGAAATCTTCCGCGGAAAAGGAATTTTATGTAGCAGATCCTGAATAAGTCCGAAGGGGCAGAGCCATCCGCAGACAAAGCGCCCCACAATAGCTCCCACGAAGATGAGAAAGCCGGATACATAGAAGGTCAGTTTAAAATGCCGGCTTCCAATGACAGACTGCAGCGCGCCTACAGGACAGGAGCCGAGAGCGCCCGGGCAGGAATAGCAGTTCAGTCCCGGAACGCAGATATTTTTCAGTTTTCCCTGATAGAGACGGGCATTGAGAAAACCGGCAAGATAGCTGTTGGTAATCAGCGCCCAGGCTGCCTGAACTGCATGGCGCGGCGATTCGCTGATTTTTTTCTTTTTGTTCTTTTCACCCAATTCCGATACACTCCATACATAAATTAATTGCTTTTTCCATTACCACTCCGGCTTCACCGCGAAAAATTCCGGCTGCCATCAGAACGAGTCCGAAAGCAGCCAGGAAAAGACCGAGCCGGCGGGAGAGGGGACGGCGGCTCATCAGCCTTCCTCCGAAAGGGCAGAAAGCTCTTCTTCTACAACTTCCGTCCATTGTTCAAGAGAACGTGCGCCCATGTAAACCTGTCCGACTACATTTCCTGCACTGTCCACAAAGAAAGTAGTAGGAACAGAAGTGATTCCCTGTAAAAGCCCGTTCATAAGAGTACTGTCCGGAATCAGGAAAGGGTAGGTTACTTCAGCTTTTTCAGCGAGGAGCCGGGCAGTCTCCAGCGCTTCGGCATCCTGTCCTCCGTTACCGTCCGGAATATCAAGAACAATGCCGATTACCTGAACATTTTTATCGGACATATCCTGAGAAAGCTGCTCCAGATGCGGAATTTCCGCAATACAGGGAGAACACCAGGTTGCGAAAAGATTTACAAGGGTAAGGTCATAGTCCTGAAACATAGCTTCTGTATAGGATTCGCCATAAATATCTTCCATAGTAAATGTGCCTGTAGAGAGAGGCACTTCAGAGCTTCCGGAAGAGGAGGAAGCATCATTCTCGGGGGAAACCGCATCTTCAGCCGGAACAGAAGGGGGTGTCGCGCTGTCTGCATCCTTGCCGGAGCAGGCGGAAATTCCAGCCGCCAAAAGCAGGCTTAAGCTTAAAAAAACTGCAATTCGTCTGTTTCTGTGTTTCATAATGTTCGTCACCTCGTTTTCTGAAAATAGTACGTCAGCAGGCTGCGTACCTATGCAGAAATCATAACAGAAACAGGAGGGCGTTGACAAGAAATATTTCATGGATACGCATACAGATGTTTTATGGACACACATACAGCTGCATATAGAAATGCTGAATTTTTTATGTTACACTAAAGGAAAATGGCAAAGGAGGAAGAGCATGAAGAGCTGGAAGAAAACTCTGGGATTAGCAGTTGTTTTTTTATGTATCGCAGGTACGGCAGCCTGTAAAGAGACGAAAACAGAGGAAGCTGCCGTAGCAGAAGAGAAGATATCGGCGCCTTCCAAAGAGGAGGTTCTGTCTGCGAGAGAGACTGTTTTGGAGGGAATGTCAGAGGAAGAAAAAGAACGTCTTACTGAAAATATAAAAATCGCGAATCTTCAGCTGGAGTCGGCATATTTAAATGAAAATATTTTTGGGAAATTGGAAGATAAGGAAAGCCTTCTCTGGAATTATTTTGATAAAACGGGAGAGATACAGATTGGCTGGACTCATGACGGAACAGTGGCGGATATGAACCGGATCAGAAAAGAAGAAGATCTTACGGAACAGGAGTATTATGAAAAGTACGGAGAGCCGGTATATCACGATAATCGTTTTGATGCAGAAAATTTCGCGGAGCTTCTTGAGGATATGAACAGCTCGGTTCAGAATGAACTTCTAAGCTCCGATTTGCAGAGGCTTATTGAGCTTACGCGCAGCGCGGCGGATACGCATGAAGTCGAGTATGCGAACGAGATTTATAAAATGCTTCACGACCTGGATTACTATCTTCTTCGATACGGACCAGAGGATGTGGGACAGTATACGCAGGATGACAGTGTTGTGCAGAAATACTATGGTGTATTGAGGGTGTATGAAGAAGAGCTGTGAAAACAGAGGAGCTGGGGATTGGATTAAGAAAATGGATGCCTGGGTAACAGGGGATCCTGTAAGAAACAAAAGGAGGAGAAAGAGACATGATAAAAGAGCTTGCCAAGAGCGTGCGGGAATATAAAAAAGCGTCCTTTATGACTCCGATATGGGTAGCCATGGAAGTGGTGCTGGAATGTATTATTCCGTTTATCACAGCGCGCCTTGTGAACGAGATCAAAAACGGCTGCGGTATGGATACGATTTTCCGATACGGAGGTCTTCTGGTACTGATGGCGCTTCTGTCGCTGCTGTTCGGAACGCTTTCGGGCTTTACCTGTGCCGAGGCGTCCTGCGGACTTGCAAAAAATCTGAGAAAAGATATGTTTTACAGTATTCAGAGATATTCCTTTGAAAATATAGACCGTTTTCTGGCGTCTTCGCTTGTGACGCGGATGACGACGGATATCACAAATGTGCAGATGGCATATATGATGATTATCCGGGTGGCGGTACGCGCTCCCTTGATGCTTGTGTTTGCTTTTACAATGGCATTCCTTATGGGAGGACGTCTGGCGTGGATTTTCCTGATTGTTGTTCCCCTTCTGGGCAGCGGTCTTGCGCTTGTTATTTATAAAGCGCTTCCCCTGTTCCGCAAGGTATTCAAGAAATATGATAACCTGAACAGTTCGATTCAGGAGAACATCAAAGGAATGCGCGTGGTGAAATCCTTTGTGCGCGAGGACTATGAGGAAAAGAAATTCGGCGTGGCGGCGGAAGATGTGTGCGCAGATTTTACGCGGGCAGAAAGGATCCTGGCGTTTAACGGACCGATGATGCAGTTTTGCATTTATACGGTGATGATATTTGTAATGTCCTTCGGTTCTTATACGATTATCACGACGCGGGGGCTTGATCTGGATGTGGGGCAGTTTTCTTCGCTTCTGACGTACAGCTTTATGATGCTGAACAGCCTGATGATGCTTTCCATGGTATTTGTGACGATTACCATGGCGGGAGAGTCGGGAAAACGAATCGTGGAGGTTCTGACGGAAAAGAGCACGCTGGTAAATCCGGAGCATCCGGTTTATGAGGTGAAGGACGGATCGGTTTCCTTTGAAAACGTAAGCTTCAAATATTCCAGAAAGGCTGACAGAATGGCGCTTTCCGGGATTAATCTGGAGATTCGCTCAGGAGAGACGATAGGAATTATCGGAGGCACAGGTTCTTCCAAGTCGTCGTTGATTCAGCTGATTTCCAGGCTTTACGATGTGACGGAGGGAAGTGTGAAGGTAGGCGGAACAGATGTGCGCCAGTATGACCTCGATACGCTGAGAAATCAGGTGGCTGTCGTGCTGCAGAAAAATATTCTGTTTTCCGGAACGATACGCGATAATCTGCGCTGGGGAAATAAGGAGGCTTCCGACGAGGAAATTGTGGCTGCCTGCAAAATGGCGTGCGCCCATGAGTTTATCTCTGATTTTCCGCAGGGCTACGACACCTGGATCGAGCAGGGCGGAGCAAATGTATCGGGAGGTCAGAAACAGCGTCTTTGCATAGCGAGAGCGCTTTTGAAAAAGCCGAAGATTCTGATTCTTGATGATTCCACAAGCGCGGTAGATACAAAAACAGACGCGAGCATCCGGAAGGCTTTGAAGGAGTACATACCGGAGACAACGAAAATTATTATCGCACAGAGAATCGCTTCTGTGGAGGAAGCCGACCGCATCATTGTGATGGAGGGCGGTACGGTGCAGGACGTGGGAACGCACCAGGAGCTTCTTTCGAGGAATGCGGTTTATAAAGAAATCTACGCGTCTCAGAATAAGGCAGGTGACGGAGAATGAGAGAGAAGAAAGGAAAACAGTCTACAGTAGTCCGCCTTTTGAGGACAATACGGGAATTTTATCCTGTTATGCTTCCGGTTACAGTAGGATGTATTATTTTCAGCGCCGTGGTAAGTTCGATTCCGGCTGTATTTATGCAGAATATTATTGCTGTTGTGGAAAAAAGCTGGAGAGACGGAGACTGGAGTTCGGTCAGCGGACAGATTTTCTATTTTGTGGCGCTTCTGGCAGTGTTTTATATCCTGTCCCTTGCGTCGGCAGTGATCTTTAATCAGCTTATAGCGATTATGACTCAGGGGACGCTGAAAAAGCTGAGAGAAAAGATGTTTAACGGAATGCAGAGACTTCCGGTGAAATATTTTGATACAAATAATCACGGCGATATTATGAGTTATTATACAAACGATATCGATACGCTGCGTCAGATGATTTCACAGAGCTTTCCTCAGCTTTTGACGTCTTCCATCATGGTTCTTACCGTTTTTGGAATTATGCTTTACTACAGCGCGTGGCTTGCTCTTGTCATTGTGGCAGGCATGGCTGTTATGGTGGTTGTGATACGGAAAGTCGGGGGCGGTTCGGCAAAATTCTTTTTCCGTCAGCAGACAGCTCTGGGACAGGTAGAGGGATTTGTGGAAGAGATTATGAATGGCCAGAAGGTTGTAAAGGTCTTCTGTCATGAGGAGGAGACCCAGTCTGATTTTGACAGACTGAACGAACAGCTTTTTACCGAGTCGAAGCATGCGAACGAGTATGCCAATATTCTCGCGCCGATTCTTAATAATATGGGAAATGTACTCTATGTTCTGGTAGCTGTGACGGGAGGGCTTCTTCTTCTGTTTCATGTTCCGAACGTGAGTATATCGGGGCTAGGCATCAGTATCAGCATCGTAGTTCCGTTTTTGAATATGACGAAGCAGTTTGCCGGAAATGTATTTCAGGTATCGAATCAGATTAACGCAGTTATTATGGGACTGGCAGGAACGGAGCGGATCTTCGGTCTGATGGATCAGGAGGCAGAGCCGGACGAGGGCTATGTAACGCTGGTCAATGCAAAAGAAGAAGACGGCGTGCTGAAGGAGTGCCGGGAGAGAACGGGAATCTGGGCGTGGAGACATCCCCATCAGGCGGACGGAACGGTTACCTATACGAAGCTGACAGGAGATGTAAGACTCTTTGATGTGGATTTTGAATATGAAGAGGGAAAGCCGGTGCTGCGTGATGTTTCCCTGTATGCAAAGCCGGGTCAGAAGGTGGCTTTTGTGGGAGCGACAGGCGCCGGAAAGACAACGATTACGAATCTTCTGAATCGTTTTTACGATATCGCAGACGGAAAAATCCGGTATGACGGAATCAATATCAATAAGATTAAAAAAGCAGATCTGCGCCGTTCTCTGGGGATTGTTCTCCAGGACACAAATCTGTTTACGGGAACAGTAATGGAAAATATACGGTACGGCAATCTGGACGCGTCAGATGAGGAATGTATAGGGGCAGCAAGACTGGCAGGAGCAGATGATTTTATCCGCCGTCTGCCGGAGGGTTATCAGACGATGCTGTCCGGAAACGGAGCGAATCTGTCTCAGGGACAGCGTCAGCTTCTGTCGATTGCCCGCGCGGCTGCAGCCGACCCGCCGGTTATGATTCTCGACGAGGCGACCTCTTCCATAGATACGCGGACCGAGGCTATCGTTCAGCGGGGAATGGATGCGCTGATGGAAGGACGCACGGTGTTTGTTATCGCGCACAGGCTTTCGACAGTAAAAAATTCTGACGTCATTATCGTCCTTGATCACGGAAGGATCATAGAACGCGGAAGTCACGATGAGCTGATAGCTCAGAAAGGACAGTATTACCAGCTTTACACAGGAGCGTTTGAGCTGGAGTAAGAATACCGGGAGCTGGAGAGAAAAACTATGGTGTGTTTATGATTTTTTCAATATTTCTTCCGCTGTAGAAGATACGTATTATGGTTACGGTGAAATTATCGTTATTTACCACATAATAAATAATAAAATTGTCTACCGGAACTTTATGCATCCCCATGCTTTTCCAAGGTTCCCAAGTCACTGTAGCATAACGGGAGGGCATGAAATCCAAGGAACGAATTTCTTTACGGATACGGTTAATTTGACCTTTAGCAGCTTCAGGTGCTTTGAGATCAAAAGCAATATAGCAGTAAATTTCCTCCAGATCATCTTTTGCTTTTGGAGAATATATAACAGAATAGATATCGCTCATATGCCAAAATCCTTCTGCAATTCAGCATCGATTTCATCTGCTGTATAGGTTTTACCTGAGTACATTGATTCGATACCTTTCATAAGCTCGGCATCCAACTGTTCGCGAGTCATTTCGCCTATTGCGGCGGGCTTTGCGGAAGGAAGGCGAAGCTCAAAAGGGATTCCTTTTTTTAAGACAATTTGACTGTAAAGCATCTGAATTGCACTAGATGGAGAAATACCAAGCTGGGAAAGAATACCTTCTGCATTCTTTTTCAAATCTGTATCAATACGGGCATAAACTGCGGATGTATTTGCCATGTCTATCACACTCCTTTTTTATAATAAGTATACTTATTATAAATTGTATTTGCAAGCATTTG
>CAUWNO010000096.1:0-8506 GCA_963559965.1 uncultured Lachnospiraceae bacterium
CTTTTTGTATTCATCATGAAATTTCTGTTATGTCTGTCTCTACTGTCTGCTCGCATGAATCAAGGTATCTGTAAAAAGATTCATAAAACGTTTTCCCTCTACTGATACGGCAATACGCACATTTTTCTTTTCCCTCTCCGGATATTTATTAATCTGATATCCAAAAAACGGTATAGTCTGTCCCCTTGTAAGACGTCCTTCCAGTTCTACATCCACATGAACCGGCTCTGTATATTTACAGAGGCTTTCGTCCAGTGCAAGAGCCGCTGTAATCACGTCATCCATCGGAAATCCGCCCAGTTGGAAATACTCTCTCCACATGTCAATGTAGATAGGGAATTTGTCGCAGACATAGTCTATCATCTCCCCCTTTGCCTGATATTGCATATCAGAGAGGTGATCTCTTGTCAGCATACCATCTGCAAACGCATTATTCTCGCAGACGTCAAGAGGAACAAGGGTAATCTTCATATCGGAGGTCAGAACCTTTTTCGCAGCTTCCGGATCGGCGTAAATATTATATTCTGTCACCGGTGTGATATTGCCGTAAATATGGAAAGAGCCTCCGAGAATATATGCTTCTTTCACTGAAGGCGCAAGCGAAGGATCTTTTTCCAGAGCAAGCGCTATGTTTGTCAGCGGTCCCGTCGTCACAAGCGTAATCTCTCCCGGATTCTCGCGGAACATACGAACCAGATAGTCTACCGCATATTCCTCTTCTATCTCTCCCTTGGGCTTCTGCGCCGGCGTATTGAATTTTTCCAGCCTGTCGCCAAACTTCCAGCGAAATTCCTCATAAAAATTCACCGGATCTCCCGAATCGTCCAGGTTATGATCTGAAATCGGCTGTGCCGCTCCTGCATAAACCGGAATATCCCTTCCCGTCAGCTCTGCTGTATTTTTCGCTACCCAGGCTGCCTGCTGAATATCCCCTGCCGCTCCCGTCACTGTCGTAATGCCCAGAAGCTCTGCATCCTCCCGGCAAGCCATATAAAGCACTGCCAGTATATCATCTCCAACGGAGTCGATGTCCATAATAATTTTCTTTTTCATGACCTTCTTCTCCTTTATCCGATTATTTTATCTACAGCCTTATGGACTGCAGGCCTTACAAACTGCACTGCCGGTCCTGTCAGAAACGCAGCTACAACCGTTCCGATTCCAACTGTTCCACCCAGGAAAAATCCAATTACCACAAAGCTGATATCACCGATAACTCTTACAATACGATACTGGAAATTTCCTTTCCGGCTGATAATCTCTGAAATAAGATCTATCGCTCCCACACCGAGATCTGCACGAATATAGGTAGCAATTCCAACTGCCATAATCATGAGACCGAGGAATACAAGAAGTATCTTTACGATAAAATTCAGCTCTCCCAGATGAAGCATATCCAGAAACATTCTGACAAAATCCGCCGTATATCCAATACCGAAAATAGCAAGTACAGACGAAATATTTACATAAGATTTATCTATTATCAGAACAATCGCCAGTATCACCACATTAATCAGCGCCGATGAAGTTCCGTAACTGATGTGAAAGACGTTCGCTATTCCAAGCTCAAATACGCTGGCCGGATCTACTCCCAGACCGCTGTACAGGAAAAGGGCGACTCCCACACCGCACAAAATCAATCCAATCAGAGAAACCAGCGTCCTCTTTCCCAAATGTTCTTTCATCTTCTCTGCCTCCGCTTTAACCTAAACGTTTCATGGCTTCCAGAAAATATTCCACAAATTTTTCTCTGTCCACATCGTAAAGGAATTTTGTATTATGGCTCACTTCTTTTCCAAACAGCTTCTTCTGGTAATCAATCGTATCGACTACCGTCATTCCTGTAGTAAGCTCTCCGCAAAGTTCTACATCTACATTACACTGCTTGCTGCTGAAAATCTCCGGGTGAACGAGCGCAGCCACTGCGCAGGGGTCATGGAGCGTACATCCGGGAAAGCCTTCTACTTCATAATGATACCTGCTGAAATAGTCAATTAATTCCGCCGCAAACACAGAAATCTCATTCCCCTGGGCTCGCAGCCTTTCATTTTCCTCTCTCGTAACATACGCCTTCTGCGTTACATCAAGTCCCGCCATAATTACAGGCAGTTCGGAATTAAATACAACTCTTGCCGCTTCCGGATCGGCAAAAATATTATACTCTGCCGCAGGCGTCCAGTTTCCGACTGTACCGCCTCCCATAATGGCAATCTCTTCAATCTTTTCTTTCAGATCCGGTCTTGTAATCAAAAGCTCTGCCACATTCGTCAAAGGACCAATGCCGACAATCGTAACCTTCTCTTCACTTTCTTCCAGAACCTTTACGAGCAGTTCCAACGCCCGAAGCTTTGATACCTCAAATCCATTCTCCGGAAGAATCGGTCCTTCCAGACCGGAATCTCCATGTACCAGCTCGCCGCCCACTACAAGCTTTCTTACCATCGGCTCTTCTGCTCCCTTTGCTACAGGAATATTAAGGGCTTTCGCCTTTGTAAGAACACGGATTGCATTATTCGTTACTTTTTCAATCGTCTGATTTCCTGCCACTGTGGTAACGGCTTTAATCTCCAGTTCTTCACTTGCCAGCGCCCAGAGTATCGCCATCGCGTCGTCATGTCCGGGATCACAGTCGATAATAATCGGTTTTCTTTTCATATTCATCTACCTCTATTCTCAGCTATTCTGTTTTGCATATTCTGCTTTCATTTTTTCACTTGCCGACTTACGTTTGATAGAATAAACTACCAGTCCGATAATTGTTGCCAGATACGGCAGCATCTGAACAAGCTCCGGCGGAATCTTCGTCACCTGAAGGGAATAGGACAAAGCTTCTGTCACTGCGAAAAGGAGAGAAGACAAAGCTGCTCCTATCGGCGTGGAATTTCCCATGGCGTCTGCCGCCAGTGCAATAAATCCTCGTCCTGCCGTCATATTCTTGGAAAACCAGGTTACATATCCCATGGACATGAAAGCGCCTGCCATTCCTCCCAGAACACCGCTGATTGCCAGCGCTATGTAACGTGTCTTAAGAAGGCTTACGCCTACGGAAGACAGAGCCTTCGGCGCTTTTCCCGCTGAACGGATACGAAGTCCCAGAGGCGTCTTATAAAGAAGGATATACACCACAAAAATCATAAGAATCGCCACATAAGAAATCACATTGTGGTTAGAAATAATATCTCCCAGCACCGGAATATCCTCAATCAAAGGAATCCTTATATTGGGAAGTTTTCCCGAATCAAGAGCTAATGTCGTTCCTTTATCCTTTACGACAGCATACATAAAATATACGGTTCCTCCGATAGCCATCGTATTAAAAGCGATACAGGTCAGCACGCTGTTAGCCTTTAACGACATGGAAACATATCCGATAGCCAGAGAGCAAATTACACCTGTAATAATCGCTATCAAAAGTCCGAACCATGGACCAAACCCAAATGCACTTGCAAAAACTCCCGCAAGAGCTGATATCAGCATAACGCCCTCAATACCGATGTTAGTTATTCCCGCGTTGGATGTAATAACCGCTCCAAGGGACGCCAGAAGAAGAGGAGTTGCTACTCTTATCACTGAGTATAAAAATGAAGGTGTTAAAACAGATTCTAAAACAGTTGACATTCTTATTTCCCTCCCTTTTCTTCTGTAGAAAGTCTGGTAATCATCTTATGCTGATATCTGGAAAGGAATGCGTTTGCAGCTACCAGAACAATGACAAGTGCCTCAATAATCGCTACAATCTCAGACGCTACATCTGACTGCTTATACATATAGTCTGCTCCGATTCTAAGATATGCAACTGCAAACGCCGCAATCGGAACGTAAGCCGGATTCTCTTTTGCCAGAATATTCAGCACCACGCCGTCAAATCCGTATCCTGGAAGCGCTGACCACTGAAAACGTGTATACATTCCAAGCATTTCCGTAGCGCCGCCGACTCCTGCAATAAAACCGCCGAGAAGCTGCGCCATCATAATAACGCCTGCCGTACCAATTCCCACATACTGACCAAATTTAAGATTGCTTCCAACTACTCTGAGCTTATATCCCCATTTTGTTTTAAACATAAAAATGTATACAAGCACAACCGCTACAATTACGATAAAAATTCCTGCATGAAGTCTCGTCTTCGGAATCAGCTTTCCAAGATTTACGCCATCCTGAAATGGAAGAGATGCTTTATAAGCGGAATTTGGGTCCTTGGCAAACTGATTAAAAATAAAGGTTCCAAAATAGAGCGCAACATAGTTCAGCATCAGGGATACTACCAGCTCGCTGCTGTTCCATTTTACTTTCAAAAATCCCGGAATTGCACAGACAAGAGAACCGATGATTCCTGCTGTCAGCATGCCCACGATAATCACAAGAATCGGAGGTCCCGGCATATAAATCGCAACAATTGCGGCGCCAAGCGCTCCAAGGAAAAAGCCTCCTTCTGCCGCCATGTTAAACTGATTTGCCTTAAACATTACGCAGGTTGCAAGCCCTGCGAATGTGAGCGGTATCGCCGTCTCCAGAACCGTACTGAAACGGCGAATCGTTGTCAGCGGTCCAATAAAGAGATTCCCTATAGCAGCCAGCGAATTACTGGAAGAAAAACTCATAATCACAAACGAAATTGCAAATGCAATCAGAATCGCAAGAGCAAAACGAATGACCGCAAACCAGGCATTAAATTTATCCACCTTTGACTTTTTACTGCTTTTCATCATAACATCGCCCTCACTTCTTCTTCGCTCTGCTTCTTGACGCCGAGCATATAGTAACCCAGCTCTTCTTCTGTCAAATGAGAAGTATCCTTAAAATAAGCATTTACTTTTCCGTTGTACATTACAATACAGCTGTCGCTGAGTTCCAGAATCTCGTTCAGGTCTGCAGAAATCAACAGTACTGCCGCTCCCTGATCCCGAAGTTCTACCAGCTTATGACGAATCAGCTCTGAGGCTCCGGCATCTATTCCGCGAGTAGGCTGTTCTGCAATAACAATCTTCACATTTTCCGTAAGCTCTCTGGCAGCTACCACCTTCTGCATATTTCCGCCTGAAAGCATATCGACATTCTGTTCTGCAGAAGTACATAAAATATTGAAATCCTGAACCCACCGCTCTGCCGTCTCATCCATGGCTTTGCCGTCCAGAAAGATCTTTCTCTTCAGATAGCGGTCAATTTTATCCGCAAACATATTTTCTTTAATTGTCATTGTGACTGCACATCCGGTCTCCATGCGGTCTTCCGGTATGTAAACTACTCGATTCCGCCGGAACTCTGCCGGTTCATATTTTTCAATCTTATTGTCAAAGATCTGTATCGTTCCCTTCATCGGGCTTAATACGCCCGTCAAAACTGCTGCCAGCTCTGACTGTCCATTTCCCTCTACGCCTGCCACACTGAGAATCTCTCCTGTACGAAGCTTTAAGCTTACCTGATCCAGCATTTTCTTTCCGATTCCATTAATATAGGTAAGATTTTCTGCATCGAGACACACTCCGCCTACTTTAGCAGGTTTTTTATCGATATGAAGAACAACCTCTCTTCCTACCATTTTATTGGAAATGTCCTGCGGACTCGTGTCTTTTACATAAGTTGTTTCTACTGTGCTTCCATGACGCATGATCGTCACGCGATCACAAATCTCCATAATCTCATTCAGCTTATGTGATATAAATATAATTGTATGTCCCTGACTCTTAAGAATACGAAGCTCCTCAAACAGCTTCTTCGTTTCCTGCGGCGTAAGCACCGCCGTCGGCTCATCCATAATCAGGATTTTTGCTCCTCTTACAAGCGCTTTTAAAATCTCTGTTTCCTGTTTGATTCCTACGCTTACATTTTCTACTTTTTCATTTACATTGATATCAAACCGATACTTTTTTGCACACTCTTCTGAAATACGAAGCATTTCTTTATGATTCATAAGAGTCCCATATTTTTTGGGTTCTGCTCCAAGTACAATATTTTCTGCTATAGTAAGAGAATCTACCAGCATAAAATGCTGATGCACCATTCCTATTCCCATAGAAATCGCTTTTTTCGGACTGTCAATCTTTACTTCCTGTCCATTCAGGTAGATTTTTCCGCCTTCCGGCGTCTCCATTCCAAACAGGATTTTCATCAGAGTCGATTTTCCGGCTCCGTTTTCTCCTATCAGTGCGTGAATCTCCCCTTCATAAACCTCCAGATTTACATCCCGGTTTGCCACGACACCGTTGGGATAAACCTTTAATATAGTCTCTGCCTTTAAAACAACTTTCTGTTCCATCTGTCTCCTCACTTTTTGGAAGAACCGGGGCTTATTTTTATCAGCCCCGGTTCAAGCTATGTCAGGGTTTTACAGCATTTCTAATCTGATCCAGTTCTTCTGTCGACATACCAATCGCAGAGCTTACCTGAATATCTCCTGCTACAACCTTCTCCTGCATCTCTTCAATCTTTGCCTTCTGTTCATCTGTAAAGGATGACTCGTAAATATCATTCTTTGCCAGACCTACTCCATCCTCTGCAATTCCAAGGCTTTCTGCTGTTCCCCATGCCAGTTCGCCCTTCAAATCCTGCTCAATAGCCCGGAAAATTGCATCGCCTACATTTTTTACCATAGATGTTACAATATGTTCTGCCGTCGATGTATCTCCGTTTTCCGCATAAGCAGCCGCCTGGTCTGAATCTACGCCGATCATCTTTTTATCTTTTTCCACAGATGCTTCAATAGCTCCCAGTCCTGCCGGTCCTGCAGCTGCAAAGATTACTTCCGCGCCCTGATCAAACTGAACGATTCCATGCTCTTTACCCTTAGCCGGATCATAATAATCTCCGGTATAAGTACTGATTACCTTCACATCCGGATTTACACTCTGCGCACCTTCAATGTAACCTACAAGGAAATCATTGATAGGAGGAATATCCATTCCACCGATAAATCCGATGGTACCGCCCTGATCTACAGAAAGACCTGCTGCAACTCCTGCAAGGAAGGAACCCTCATTCTGCTTAAATGTTGCGCAGTATACATTACTCAAATCATCTGCCTCAAAGTCTACTGTATTGTCAATCAAAAGGAACTTCTTGTCCGGATACTCCGGAGCCAGCTTCTGAATCGGTTCTACCATAGACGGAGATACTGCGATAATCCACTTTGCATCTTCGTCTGCCGCATCTGCCAGAGCCGGTTCCCATTTTGCCTCATCGTCGCCTGTCTCAATAACCTGAACTTCAATTCCAAGTTCTTCTTTAATCCGCTGCATTCCTCTGTTTGCAGAATCGAAAAATCCCAGATCTCCAAGATTTCCGTTTACAATCAGAATCGCTTTTTCACTGCCTGCCGAAGCTCCGTCTTCTGAAGCTGCCGGCGCATCCTTTGCTCCGCCGCACGCCGTAAGTCCCAGGCACATCGCCGCCGTCAATATTGCCGCTGTAAGTTTTTTCATTGTAAAACCTCCCTGAATAATATTTTTTTATGCGTAAAATAACCTCTGTTATTTACTGCTCAAAAATTCAACAACTTCTTCTCTTCGCGGGATTCCTGACGCTGCCCCCTTTCTTCCTACTGCCAAAGCTCCCGCTGCACTGGCTTCTTTTAAGCATTCTCTGTAACTTCTTCCTGCCGCAATTCCTGCAAGAAAATATCCGCAAAAGGTATCTCCTGCTCCTGTGGTATCTACAACGCTTACTCTGAAGCTGTCCTGCGCAATCGTCTCATCTCTGTTAAAAAATATCGCTCCCTTTTCTCCCAGAGTCAGGATAAAGGATGCCTGCGGATATTTCTCTCCAAGATTTTTCTGAATGCCCGCCACATCATCAGGCGTCGTACCTGCCAGCATAGCTCCTTCTACTTCATTCAGAATAAAATAATCTACCTGATTTAAATCACACTGATAAATAGACTCGCTTACAGGAGATGGATTAAAAGCAATCTGCATCTTTCTTCTCTTTGCTTCTTCCATCGCAAAATCAATATTCGGAACCTCGTTCTGCAAAAGAACCATGTCGCCCTCTTCAAATTTTTCCAGAACTTCCTGTATGTATCCGCAGCTTATCTGCCCGTTTGCACCGCCGACAATGATGATATTATTCTGACCTTCTTCGTCTACCTGAATGACTGCATGTCCGCTGGCTCCGTCGAGATGCCTGACATACTCTGTATGTACTCCCGACTCTTTCAGCATCTCCATCAGAAGCTCCCCGTCGCGACCTACCGCTCCGGCATGATACGTCTCTACTCCTGCCCTTGCAAGCGCCACCGACTGATTCAGCCCTTTTCCCCCGCAGAATTCTTCATATCCGGAAGCCCGGATCGTCTCCTTTGGCTGAACAAACCTCTTTACCGTATAGGTTCTATCTATGTTCAATGCCCCGATGTTCAGAACCTTCATTTCCCCAAATACCTCCACACATTCGCTTTATTTCACAAAGAAAATGTTTTCTGAAACTCTTTTCTTAATCAGAAAATACCATACTTTCTTTCTCCTGTCAACATAGTTTTTGTATATTTTTATTATTTTTCTTTTACATTTCT
>CAUWNO010000097.1:0-8434 GCA_963559965.1 uncultured Lachnospiraceae bacterium
AGGGCAAAAACTCGACGCAAGCTGGCTTGCAGAGAGGTTTTGTCATTCTCAGACAAATGTATATCCTTCGTTGCAATAATTTCAATTCCTGTCCCTGCCGCATTTTTCAGAACAATATCTCCCGCCCTGACAGGCGCTCTCATCGTTACGTTTTTCAACTCCCGGATACAATCCATAATCCGGGCTTTTGGAATAGCCTCTTTTGTCTTTACAGAAACGACTGGATATTCTCCGCCCTCTACTCTCACGGTTGTCGTCACCATGCGGACAGGATTTGTCACCTCGTCGCGGGCATACCGTTCCCCTCTGCGGCAGGTATTTCCCGAAATGCGGAGAATTTTTTCTCCCTCCATCTCCACCGTCAGAGAGCAGCCCAGGGGACATCCGATACAGATTAGCTTTCTCTCGTTCATTCCTCCCCCTCCTCTATGCAAAGCGTTATGGTAGAAAGATCCGGAAAATCCGAAAGCTGCGCCTTCGTAACCTTCAGTTCTTCCATCTCTCCGGGAGCTGCCGCCGCTTTCTTTTTGCTGTATACTTCCGTTCCATCAAAAAGAAGCTTGATCCTGCATGTCCGGAACACGGCGGATACGCGAAACCTTATCTTCAGTTCCTCATCCATGCGCTGCAGCCGGATGATTTCCGGAACGGCATAGCGGACGCCTTTTCCGGCAAGAACTGCGATTTCCTTTTCCCTGTCTGTCCTTTCCTTCTCTGCCTGTTCTTTTCTGTCTTTCAGATAAGCTGCGGCATGTCTTCCTGCCGCAGCCGCCTCCTCCGACACATAATCTACCAGATCGTGTACATGCAGCACATTACCGCAGGCGAAAACGCCTTCTCTGCTGGTCTCCAGACTCTCGTTTACTCTGGGTCCCGAGGTCACAGGATTGATCGCAACGCCCATTTCCCTCGAAAGCTCGTTTTCGGGTATCAGTCCCACGGAAAGAAGCAGAGTATCGCAGCTTATCTCCTCCTCCGTACCCGGAATCGGCTTCCCCTTTTCATCTACTCTGGCAAGTGTTACGCCTTCCACCCGCTCTTTCCCCTTAATATCTACCACCGTATGGCTCAGCTTCAGCTCAATCCCATAGTCCTCAAGGCATTGTACAACATTTCTCCTGAGCCCTCCGCAGTAAGGCATCAGCTCGGCTACCACCTTTACCTTCGCTCCTTCCAGCGTCATCCTCCGCGCCATAATAAGACCGATGTCGCCGGAACCAAGAATAACAGCTTCTTTTCCCGGAAGAAGCCCCTGTATATTAATGAGACGCTGCGCCGTTCCCGCAGAAAATACGCCTGCCGGACGAAAGCCCGGTATATTCAGCGCTCCGCGCGGTCTCTCCCGGCAGCCCATAGCCAGAATTACCGCTCCGGCTTTGATTTGAAAGACGCCCCTCTCCCTGTTCATCGCTGTGACCGTCTTGTCTTCGGAGATTTCCAGAACCATCGTACCGCAGAAATATTCTATATTCTCTTCCTCTGCTCTTCGGATATATCTTGCAGCATATTCCGGCCCTGTCAGCTCTTCCCCAAACGTATGAAGTCCAAAACCGGTATGAATGCACTGATTCAGGATGCCGCCCAGCTCCCGGTCACGTTCCAGAATCAGGATATGCTCTGCTCCGTTTTCCCTGGCTGCCAAAGCTGCCGCCAGTCCTGCGGGACCGCCTCCCACAATGACAATATCGCGAACCTCCATCCTTATTCCTCCTTCGATACCAGAAAAGAGTTTCCTCCTGCCTTCGTAACCTCCTCCGGAGAAAGCCCAAGCTCTTCCGCCAGAATCTCCATCACTCTGGGGGAACAGAAGCCGGACTGACAACGCCCCATACCGGCTCTTGTCCTCCGTTTGATTCCATCCAGCGACTTTGCTCCCAGCGGACGTCGCACTGCGTCAAGGATCTCTCCCTCCGTAATCCCTTCGCATCGGCACACAATCGTTCCATACTCCGGATGTTTCCGTATCAGCTCGTTTCTCTCTTCTAAAGGAAGCGTGTCCGGTCTTAAAATCCCCTTCCTGCGCGCTTTAAAATCCGGTTTCTCTGTGAGATTCAGCTTTTCTCTCAGCATTTCGGCAATCAGCTCTCCGATAGCCGGACTGGAAGCAAGTCCCGGCGATTCTATGCCTGCGCAGTCAAAAAATCCATCGGCGTCTTTCACCTCGCCGATAATAAATTCCTTCCCGTCCTCATGTGCGCGGAGTCCGGCAAAGGATGTAATAGTCTGACGGAGCGGAAGCTCCTTTGCCATAGCGGATGCACGGGAGAGAACCTGTTCCAGTCCCTCTGCCGTCGTGTTCGTTCCCTCTTTGTCTTCTATATCCTCAGCCGTCGGTCCGATAAGGAGATTCCCGTGAATCGTAGGTGTGATTAACACACCTTTTCCCGTCTTCCCCGGCAGGGCGAAAACAGTTCTTTTCACATAATCTCCCGCGCTTTTATCAAACAGACAGTATTCTCCCTTCCGGGGCGTAATATGAATCTTTTCCTTGCTGACCATATTATGAAATACGTCAGCATAGACGCCGGCTGCATTGACAATACATCTGGAACAGAAGGTTCCGGAAGAGGTCTCCAGAATCCAGCCTTCTTCTGCCTTCCGTATCTGTTTTACCTCCGTATGAAAATAAAACTCCGCTCCGTTCGCCGCCGCATTTTCAGCCAGGGCAATCGTCAGCTCAAACGGACATACAATTCCGGCTGTCGGCGCATAAAGCGCCGCATATACCTCATCTGCCAAATTCGGCTCCATGGCAAGAACCTCCTCCCTGTTCAGAAGTCTAAGATCCTTTACTCCATTTTCCAACCCGCGTTGATAAAGCCTTTCCAGCTCTCCGCACCGTTCTTTCTCCATACACAGAACGAGAGAACCGTTTCTTCTGAAGGGAACAGACAATTCTTCTGCCAGTTCGCCCATCTTTTCATTTCCGCGCACATTGAGACGGGCTTTCATCGTCCCCTCCGCCGCGTCATAGCCTGCATGGACAATGGCGCTGTTCGCCTTTGAGGTTCCGCAGCATACGTCCTCTTCTTTTTCCAATACACAGAGCTTCAGCCGAAAACGGGACAGCTCCCGCGCCGCAGCGGCTCCTGCAACTCCCGCGCCGATTATAATTACATCATACATCGCTTTTCCCTCCGCGCTTCGGCCTATTCCTCCTTCGCCCAGCCATAGGCATATTTCACAGCCTTCTCCCAGCCTCTGATTCCTTTTTTCCTCTCCTCTTCTGCGACAGAAGGCTCAAACCTCTGATCCATCGCCCAGTTTCTGAGTACGTCCTCTCTTCCTGACCAGTAGCCTACGGCAAGCCCTGCCAGATAAGCCGCGCCCATCGCTGTCGTCTCCACACAGCAGGGACGTATCACGGGCGCTCCGATAATATCCGCCTGCCTCTGCATCAGAAAATCATTGGCGCTGGCTCCTCCGTCTGCTTTCAGCGCCGCCAGACGTATTCCCGAATCAGCCTCCATCGCAACCAGTACGTCATGCACCTGATAAGCCAGAGATTCCAGTGTGGCGCGGATAATATGATATTTATTTACGCCGCGCGTAATTCCCACAATCGTTCCTCTCGCATACTGATCCCAGTGCGGCGCCCCCAGCCCTGTAAATGCCGGAACAACATAGCAGCCGTTTGTGTCACTGACCTTTTTCGCCATATATTCTGAATCCGCCGCAGAATCAATCAGCCGCAGCTCGTCGCGGAGCCACTGAATTGCCGCTCCTGCCACAAAAATCGATCCTTCCAGCGCATACGTTACCTTGCCGTCAATCCCCCATGCAATCGTCGTAACGAGACCGTTATCAGAGAATACCGGCTTCTCTCCTGTATTCATCAGAAGAAAACATCCCGTCCCGTATGTGTTTTTTGCTTCTCCCGGAGAAAAACAGGTCTGTCCGAAAAGAGCAGCCTGCTGATCGCCTGCCGCTCCGGCAATCGGAATCTCCCCGCCCAGAAAGGAAGGATCGGTCTTCGCATACACGCAGCTTGACGGTTTTACTTCCGGAAGCATACTGCGGGGAATCTCAAGTTCTGCCAGAATCTCTTCATCCCATTCCAGCGTATTGATATTAAACAGCATGGTGCGGGACGCATTGGAGTAATCCGTCACATGGACGGCTCCCTTCGTAAGCTTCCAGATAAGCCAGGTCTCAACCGTACCGAAGAGAAGCTCTCCCGGTTCTGCCTTCTCCCGCGCTCCCGGCACATGATCAAGAATCCAACGGATCTTTGTCGCTGAAAAGTAAGCGTCTATCACAAGTCCCGTTTTTCTCCGAAACTCTTCTGTAAGCCCTTTTTCTTTCAGCCCGTCGCAGAATTCCGACGTGCGGCGGCACTGCCAGACAATCGCATGATATACAGGCTCTCCTGTATTCTTATCCCACACAATCGCCGTCTCCCTCTGATTTGTAATTCCTATCGCCGCAATATCTTCAGCCGACGCTCCTATGCGGCTCATAGATTCTACCGCGACGCCAAGCATACTTGCCCAGATCTCGTCAGCGTCGTGCTCCACCCAGCCTGGCTTCGGAAAATACTGCCGAAACTCTCTTTGCGCCACGCTGCACATCTCGCCTTTCTCGTTAAAGAGAACACAGCGGTTGCTCGTTGTTCCTGCATCCAGCGCCATTACATATTTTCCCATACTCTTTTCCTCCCTGTTCCTTCTTCCTTTTTTGTGCGATCACACGCTTTTACTTCCCAGCCGTCTTTCCAGCTCTTCTTTTTTCAGTCCTTCTCCTATGACAATCAGAACCTCCTGGCCCTTATCTGCCGGGCAAAGCTCTGTCTTTCCGCGCACTGCGTTCAGCTCCCAGAATCCTCCCTCCGCCGTTTTCAGAAAGCCCTTGATACGAAGTACCCTCCCGCAGAAATCGTCTTCCATGATTTCTCCGGCAAGATGTTTCATCTCTTCCGACGTCCTGCCGCTCTCCAGAAAATACAGCACGTCAAAGGATTCTTCTTTAGAGAAATCATATCTTCTGCAGCTCTCCGTCCTGTAGCCGCAGGAGCTAATCCTCTCAAAATCCTCCTCCATAAGATTCCGAACGTCCCTGTACAGGATTTCGTCTTTCAGTCTGCGCGCACAGCCTGCCTTTTCCAAAGCCCTGTTAAGACGTTCCGCCGCCGCTTTCTGTTCCTCCTGTGAAGCTTCTTCTCCCCTGCTCATGAGAATGCAACCTGCACAGGCAGCCTCTGAAGCAAGAAGATACTCTGCAGCCGGAGAAAGCTCTTTCATACGGACATCTGTGACAGTAATAACATTTCCCGGCTCATACCACCTGTCAAGAGGCTCGTCTCTAAGAACATCAAAGAAATCATCTGCGTCGTAAATTCCGGAAGGCTCTACAAGAACTCTCTCGCAGCCTTCCATCTTCAGCGCGATAAGCTTTGTCCTGAATCTGCGCCGGTACGTCTCGCGGTCGCAGCCTCCTGCCAGCATTTCCATCTCGCAGTTCTCCCCTTCTACCTCCTGCAGAAGCATTCGATCTACATTGATCGCACCGAAATCATGCACTAAAATTCCGATATGCTGTCCCTGCTTTACAAGCCACTGCGCATACTGCCTGAGAAACGTCGTTTTCCCCGCTCCCAGAAATCCGGTAATCAGATCAATTTTCGTCATTTACGTTCTCCTTTTTCCTTCCCCCGGTGAAAAAACTGCAGGGTATTTTATAATAAAATTACCATCTGGGTCCTGAAAAAACAACTGATTTTATAATATTTTCACATATAAAGTTCAGCCATACAGTGTACGAGAAGCATAAAACATGCTTGCATGTTTTTGCGAGCGGACATCTGTATGAGTTGAGCGCCTGTTTATGAGTAAAACAGTGGCGCCAGCCACAATAAGCACGCAGTGCGGTTTTACGAATGGCGCGAGCTGAACTTTTACATAGAAATTTCAGCCATACAGTGTACGCCTCTTTTCTCTTGACCATCCGGAAAATCCGCACTAAAATGAAAAAAACAGCTTTCCAAAGGAGAAACTCATGAAGCAGATTACATTGGGAACTACAGGAATCACCGTGCCGCAGAACGCCTTCGGCGCTCTGCCCATTCAACGCGTCGATATGGACTCAGCCGTCGCTATCCTGCGAAGAGCCTACGAAGGCGGTATGCGCTTTTTTGACACGGCGCGCGCCTACAGCGACAGCGAGGAAAAGCTGGGCGCTGCATTTGAAGGAATCAGAGAACATCTTTATCTTGCAAGCAAGACCATGGCGCGAACGCCGGAAGAATTCAGGGAACAGCTCGATCTCTCCCTCCGTCTTCTGAAAACGGATTATCTCGACATTTATCAGTTTCACTGTGTCGATGTCTGCTACCGTCCCGGAGACGGAACAGAAATGTACGAATGTATGCTGGAAGCAAAAGAGCAGGGAAAGATCCTCCATATCGGCGTGACGGCTCATAAGCTGAACGTCGCCAGAGAATGTGTGGAATCAGGTCTTTACGAAACGCTCCAGTACCCGCTCAGCTATCTTTCCTCTGAAAAAGAGCTTGAACTTGCCGCCCTCTGTCGCGAGCATAACATGGGATTTATCGCCATGAAAGGTCTTGCCGGAGGACTTATCCGCAATTCCAGAGCCGCCTGTGCCTTTCTGTCGCAGTTTGACCATGTGCTTCCCATCTGGGGAATCCAGAAAATGAGCGAGCTGGAAGAATGGCTTTCCTATATGGACGACATCCCCTCTCTTGACAAAGAACTGCTCGCCTTTATTGAGGAAGAGAAAAAAGAACTGAACGGAGAATTCTGCCGCGGCTGCGGATACTGTATGCCCTGTCCTGCCGGAATTCTTATCAACAACTGCGCCCGGATGTCCCTGATGGTACGCAGAGCGCCTTCTGAGGCGTGGCTTAACGAATACTGGCAGGAGAATATGAAGAAAATAGAAGCCTGCCTCCACTGCGGCAAATGTATGGAAAAATGTCCCTACGGTCTGAACACGCCGCAGCTGCTTGAAAAGAACTATGAAGATTATAAGAAAATTCTCTCAGGCGAAATAAAGGTAAATTAGTATAAAAAGAGGGCGCCGCAAAACCATCGAAGCAGATGATAGAACGGCGCCCGCGATTTGTTTGCACAAAAATCCGAAATTTTTGCTTTGCTGTCTATGATGTTTTCATTACCTTATCATTTTCCATGATAATCGGCTCAAGCTCTGTCTCATCCCCGTAAAGATCCGGGCGTCCAAGAAGGTACTCTTTCAATTCTTCGCGATCCGCAAACTTTACAGCCTGAAACGGATAAAGAGGACCATACTTTTCTGCAAAGAGCAGTCCTTCCTCTGTCTCAAGAAGCACGCCTGTATGCCCGATAAATCGAATATCTTCCAGCGGTGAGTGGAGATATACGCTGATAAGAGAAATTCCATCACCCTCTATCTGAATCTCTCTGTCCTTCCACGTTTCCTCAATCTTCTCAAGATGTTCCTCTTCTGTATCTGCTCCCTCCAGAGGAACCCAGTTAAAGAGACAGATATAATCGGCTTTTTCCTCAGGACTCATTTTAAACTGTTCATAAAGATCGATTGCCTCAATATCAAACATCAGGTAAGTATCATCCTCAAGCTGGCTTTTCTCTGTGTGGATTTTATTTTTCATCAGAAGGAAGCTTGTCAGCCTGCAGTTTGCCTCCGGCACATATTCTCCGTCCTCTGTTTCTCTGTTCTCCAGCACCAGGTTTGTGTAATCTACCCCTTCTTTTTCAAGAGGCTGAAATCCATCCTGAAAAGAAAAGCCTGTAACGCGTCCGTTAAAGTCATCCGCCCATTTTACCAGTGTATCCGTCTGCTCCTTTGTCACACCGTGTTTCTCAAGCTCAGCGCATACTTCCTTCTGTGTATCCCTATCTGTAAGATTCGTATACACAGGACTCTCCTTCTGTCCTGTACAGCCTGAGAAAAGTATAGCTGCAAAACAGACTGCCGCACCGGACAGCTTTATTTTCCGCTGTTTTTTCAATTTGCCTTCTCCTTTCCTTCCAAGTCGAAAAGATCTATAACCTTTTATCAAGCTCTTTTTTCAGATACTCATACCGGAGCTTCTTTTCTTCTTTTGCGAAATGAACTTCTCTGAGCTGGACAGGATTGTTTACATAGGACAGCTTTTCCTCTCCGAACTGTTCGCTTGTTAGATCAAATACGCAGTCTCCTATTACATTATAGCAGTGAAAGTTTCCGTCTCCTCTCGGAACTCCATATACCTCGCCGCCGAAAATGTCCTGTGCAAGGAAGGCTGTGATCGAGCACTGTCCAAGCGTTCTGTTTTCCATGCTCCAGTTCTGACGCATTCTCGGCGCGCAGGTGTCCGCACACCAGATCTCAGAAAGCAGATCGTAAAGCTGTCTCGGATCTCTGATCTTCTTATACTTTTCCGCTGCCGCAGGGACATCTGCCTCCTGCCATCCGTAAAATCTGTATTCTTTCA
>CAUWNO010000098.1:0-8330 GCA_963559965.1 uncultured Lachnospiraceae bacterium
TGAATTTTGGCTTTTATTACATTTTGATGAGGTATTTGAGCTTGATATGGATAAATTATTAGAGAATCCAAAGGTCTCATCAAAAAGAAGATATACGGAGCAGGAACTTCGCAGAATATGTCCACGATATAGTAAAAGTTCTTATCAAGCAGAAGAACTAGTCAGAAATATTGATACAGCTATACGGAATGAAAGAAAATTTTGCGAGGATATTGAAGGACTGAAAAGTTTTGTAGGAAGCAATATAGGGAAGCTGATTAAAAATCTGCGAGCATGATTACAGATGGAGGAGACTGGATTGATAATTTAGGAAAAGGAGGAAGGCAGGAATATTAGTGCCTTTCTCCTTTTCCTGTTTAAAATAGAAAAATGATATATTTGCAGAAATATATTTTTAATACGAAATACTTGTTTTAAGATGACTCTCCCGCAATTACTTTTTCTATTCCGCGCATATCGGCGGCGATATCTGTAAAAGAGCTCCAGTAGCTTCCGATCAGCTTGTCGCAGGCGGCAAGACAGTAGAGATCGAGAAGGGCATCGTGCATACCGGCGACGGAATTGCGGTCGATGGTGCGGCTCTGATTGCTGATGATTTTTCCAGGGAAAAGGGCACGGAGACGGTCTTCCTCTGTCTGATCGTCTGTGGCAAGGAAAAAGCGTGTTTCGGGATGAAGGGAAAGCTCCTTCTCCATCTCCGCGATAAACTGTTCCGTCGTACTTTTTCCCATGGAAACGGCGTTGTCCGTGCGGCGGATATGAACGCCTGTACAGCGGGGGGCAAATTCCTGCGTAAAGGAGTTGATGCGTTCCTGAAGCGCGGGAGTGGGCTTATAAAGGCTGTAATCGCTGACGGGATAAAAATGCTCCCAGGTAAAAAGATAGACGTTTCTTTTTAAAGAACGGAAAAAGTCTTCGTGGAGCGTTCCGTCTGTTTTATTTTGAAGAATATCGTCGTTTCCGAAGCGCTGAGAAGCCGTAAGCTGGTAAAAAAGCTTCCGCGGATCGTAAAGAGAGCGGATATTTATGATTTTTATATCCGGATCTGTAACAGGCTGAAACAGAGATTCAAAGGGACAGTTCAGTTCTGGACAAAGATACCAGAGAACAAGGAGCTTTTCTTTTCTTCGTCTCGCAAGTTCCCTTCCGGAATTAATCACACGCATCCTATTGCATAAACCGCCCGAAGGTTGTATTATTAACATAGTATACCCTGCTGTAGCTACGGACAGAAGTCCCGCTGCAGCTTGCCTTTCTATAAGTAATATATAAAAGTATAGCATTTCCAATACATCCAAACAAGGGAGAACTTATGAAACCACAGAAAATGAAAAATCTCTTTTTAAGACAAAGTTACCAGGACGCCTGGGAAGAGTATGAAAAATCACTGACAAAGAAATACTTTATACACTGGGATTATGTGATTCTGACAGCCTCCAATGAGGAGCAGGCAGCCGCTTATCAGGCGCAGATAGACGCGCGTCTTGCCGCAGGATGTCTGCCTCAGGAGACGGCTTACCGTGTGCTTCCGGACCCGGACGGAAAGAGAGTGGGATCGGGAGGAGCGACCTTTCATGTGATGAAATATTTAAGCGAGCAGGAAGAGAGCGAGCATTTCTTCCGCGGAAAAAGAATTCTTGTCATTCATTCGGGAGGAGATTCCAAACGTGTACCGCAGTATTCTGCGTGCGGAAAGCTCTTTTCTCCTGTTCCGCGCGAGCTGCCGGACGGACGGCGCTCGACACTGTTCGATGAATTTATGATTGGCATGGCGGGGATGCCGGCGCGGTTTAAAGAGGGAATGCTGGTTCTCTCAGGCGACGTTTTGCTATTGTTCAACCCGCTTCAGATTGATTTTGCATTTCGCGGAGCGGCGGCTGTTTCTATTAAAGAAGATGTGGAGACAGGAAAGGATCACGGCGTTTTTCTGGGTGATGAGGATGGAAATGTAGGAAATTTCCTTCACAAGCAGAGTGAGGAACAGCTTCGCCGTCTGGGAGCGGTAAACGAGCAGAATGCAGTAGATCTGGATACGGGAGCGATACTTCTTGACTGCGATCTTCTGGAAAGTCTCTTTTCCCTTATCGGAGAAAAGGGGAAAACAGTACGGGAGAAATACGATCGCTTTGTAAATGAAAAGGCAAGGATAAGCTTTTACGGAGACTTCCTCTATCCGCTTGCTTCCCGTTCGACGCTGGAGCAGTATCAGAAGGAAAAACCGGAAGGAGAATACTGTGAGGAGCTTTCGGAGTGCCGGAAGGAGCTTTGGGAGGTTCTGCATCCGTATTCTCTGAAGCTTCTCTGTCTGTCCCCTGCGCAGTTCATTCATTTCGGAACGACGAGGGAGCTTCTGAGCCTTATGACGGAAGAAATTGATAATTACGAATTTCTTGACTGGAAGAGACAGGTGCTCGGCGTAGAGGAGGCGGAAGGGCTGTCTGCCTGCAGCAACAGCTATGTGGAAAGAGACGCTGTCATTTCTCCGTCTTCCTATATTGAAGACAGTTATATTTACGGGGGAACGCGTGTGGGAGAGGGCTGCGTGCTTTCAGCGGTGACGCTGCACGGAGAGGAGATTCCGCCTCACACAGTTCTGCACGGTCTGAAACAGAAGGATGGAAGGTTTGTGGTTCGTGTATACGGAGTACAGGATAATCCGAAGGGCAGACTGGAGGAGGAAGCTTCCTTTCTTGGAGGCTCGCTTTCTGATTTTCTGAAAAAGGCAGGACTTAAGCCCGAAGACGTATGGGATAAAGAAGAACATTTTCTCTGGAACGCAAAGCTCTATCCCGCCTGCGATCATATTCAGGAAGCTGTCTGCGCAGCGACGGGTCTTCTTGCGATAGAGCAGGGAAAAGCTTCGGAGGAAGAACTTCAGAACTATCGGAACAGAGAACGCCTCAGCCTTCAGGAGAGCTTTGAGAAGGCAGATGTGAAGGAAATTGTAGCATGGCAGTCAAAGCTTGGGACCAGAGTGAGGACAGAGCGTTTTCTTCTGGCTCTTGAGCAGAGAAAAAGCGTAGAAGAAGCGGCGGCAGTTTTCGGAAGTCAGGGAATTACGCCGGAGCAGACAGAAATACTCCGCGCGGCTGCCGAAAAGGCAGAATTCAGCATCCGGATGCGTATTTACTATTATCTGTCCAGAATCACAAAGGGACGTCAGAGCGAAGAACTGGAGGATCAGTGCTTCCGTTATATCTGCGACAGCCTCTACGAGGCAAGCATCGGAAAAGCGCCCCGGGATTTTGAATGGAAGATAGAAAAGGATGAGGTCTGCACAGAGCTTCCGATCCGGGTGAACTTTGGAGGAGGCTGGTCCGATACGCCGCCCTACTGCAACGAACACGGAGGCACAGTGCTGAATGCGGCAGTAAAGCTGAACGGAAATCTGCCTGTGGTGGTGACGGTGAAACGTCTGGATAAACCCTGTATCGCTCTGGCAAGTACAGACTCCGGAGCTTACCATGAATTTACAGATCTTAAGGCGTTAAGAAGCTGCAGAGATCCTTTTGATACCTATGCGCTTCACAAGGCGGCTCTTCTTGCCTGCGGTATTATTCCGATGGAGGAGGACGTGACGTTTGAAAGTATTCTTGAGAAGCTGGGCGGAGGACTCTATCTGTCTACGGCAGTAAGAGGAATTCCCAGGGGATCAGGGCTTGGTACGAGCAGCATTCTTTCAGGAGCCTGCGTAAAGGCGATTTTTGAATATATCGGAAAAGAAGTTACAGAAAATGAACTGTACACGCATGTGCTCTGTATGGAACAGCTGATGAGCACAGGAGGCGGCTGGCAGGATCAGGTAGGAGGACTTACAAGCGGAGTCAAGCTGGTGACTACGAAGCCGGGACTTCTCCAGAACATTCAGGTGCAGCATCTGGAGATACCGGAGGAGGCAAGGGAAGAGCTGAAGGAGAGATTTGTTCTGATTTATACAGGACAGCGGCGTCTGGCGCGCAATCTTCTCCGAGAAGTCGTCGGAGGATATATTGGCTCCAGCCCCAATTCGCTGGAGGTTCTCTATGAGATACAGCGAGTCGCAGTTCTGATGAAGTTTGAACTGGAAAAAGGAAATATCGACGGTTTTGCGGAGCTTCTGGAACGTCACTGGTCGCTGTCGAAGAAGCTTGACGGCGGCAGCACCAATACCTGTATTGACCAGATCTTTTTGAGCTGCGAAGATCTTCTGTCAGCCCGTATGATCTGCGGCGCAGGCGGAGGCGGTTTCCTGCAGGCGATACTGAAAAAAGGACATACAAAGGAAGAGCTTCGTCAGAGAATCCGCAGTGTATTTCAGGACAGCGGAGTGGATGTCTGGGACTGCGAGCTTTTGTTTTCGTAATAAAGAGAGGGCATAGATTTGAAGGTTTTGCAGATTAATACCGTGTGCGGCAGCGGAAGCGTCGGTCGTATTGCGGCGGATATTGTACATGCGGTGGAAGCGGACGGCGGCGAGGGAATGGTGGCTTTTGGGCGAAGAACGGCGCCAGATTCTGTTCCGTCCTATAAGTTCGGAACGGATTTTGATATGGGCATTCATGTGCTCCATACTTTTTTCAAGGGAGAGCACGGGTTCGCGTCCTCCCGCCAGACAGAAAAGCTGATTGAGAAAATAGAGGAATATGATCCGGATGTGATTCACCTTCACAATATTCACGGGTTTTATCTTGATGTGGAGCAGCTGTTTTGGTATCTTAAGAAGGCGGGGAAGCCGGTTGTGTGGACGCTTCATGACTGCTGGAGCTTTACCGGACACTGTGCGCACTTCGATTACATCGGCTGTATGAAATGGAAGACGGGCTGCGGAAGCTGTCCGCAGTACAAGAGCGTGTATCCTTATGCGCTTTTTAAGGACAATTCGGAAAAAAATTATAAAAGAAAAAGAAAGGCGTTTACGGGAGTTCCGAAGCTTACGGTTGTGACGCCTTCCGAGTGGCTGGCGGGTTATGCACGGCAATCCTATCTGGGAGAATATCCTGTAAAGGTAATTCCCAATGGAATTGATCTTCAGAGATTCCGGCATGTGGACAACGGGCTGCGGGCAAAGCTTGGAATGGAGAAAAAATACATTCTTCTGGGTGTTGCCAGTATGTGGGAGGAACAAAAGGGCTATAGCTATTTTGAAGAGCTGGCAGACAGGCTTGACGATTCTTTTCAGATTATCCTGATAGGACTTTCAAAACAGAAAATGAAAAAGCTTCATCCGAAGATTTACGGAGTGATGCGTACAGACAGCATAGAGGAGCTGGCAGAGTATTACTCCATGGCAGACGTTTATGTCAATACGACGCTGGAGGATACCTTCCCCACCACGAACCTGGAGGCGCTTGCCTGCGGAACGCCTGTCATTACATTTGCGACGGGCGGCAGTGTGGAGTCTGTAGATCCCTCCTGCGGAAAAATTGTTCCCAAAGGCGATACAGAGGCGCTTTTGCAGGCGGTTCTTGCGATGAAGGAAGAGCCGGATAAACAAGAGGCGTGTCTTGAAAAAGCAGCCGGATATGATAAAAATGACAGATTCCGTGATTACCTTACACTGTACCGGAGTCTTCTGGAGGAGTAAGTTATGAGAAAACCTAAGGTTTCAGTCATTACTGCAACCTACAATGACAAAGAAAACCTGCAGCGCATTGTCCGCCAGGTCGGCGCGCAGGATTATGAGAATATAGAATATATTATTGTGGACGGAGGCTCGTCTGACGGGACTCTGGACGTCATCCGGGAAGCGCAGGAAATCTTTGGAGAACGGCTGAAATGGATTTCGGAGCCGGACAAGGGAATTTACGATGCGATCAACAAGGGAATCCGTATGGCTACGGGAGAGATTCTGGGCTGCTGCTTTGATGAATATGCAGGAACAGACGTTTTGTCCAAAATGGCAGAGATTATGGAGCGGGAAAAGACAGACGGCGTGCACGGAGACCTCTATTATATGGACGGCGACCGTATTGTGCGGCGCTGGCATCAGGGACAGGGATGTCTCCGCTTCGGCTGGATGCCGGGACATCCGACGCTTTATCTGAGAAAAGAGGTTTACGATACCTTCGGTCTTTACAAGACGGATTACCGGATTTCAGCAGACTACGAGTTTATGATTCGTATTTTGAAGGACGGGAAAGTAAAGCTTTCCTATCTTCCGGAAGTGCTGATTTATATGTCCCATGGCGGAACAAGTACGAACAGCCTGGGCGCTTATCTGGAAGGAATGAAGGAGGGACACAGGGCTCTCCGGGAAAATGGAATACGCTTTGCGTGGTTTACGGATGTGTGCAGAACGCTCCGGGTACTTGCGCAGTTTATAAAAAAGAGGTAAGATAGATTAGATAAGGAGAAAACAGATGAAGTGTCTGGTGATAATCCCGGCGTACAATGAAGAGGAAAATATTGTGCGCGTGGTAGAAAATCTGAAAAATCATTATCCAATGTATGACTATGTGGTGATTAACGATGGCTCGTCAGACGATACGGCGCGTATCTGCAGAAAAAAAGGCTATGAGCTTTTGGATCTTCCGGTGAATCTTGGTCTGGCAGGAGCGTTTCAGACGGGGCTTAAGTATGCCTACAGAAACGGCTACGATTATGCGATCCAGTTCGACGCCGACGGGCAGCACAGACCGGAGTTTATCGGTCCGATGCTGGAAAAGATACAGGAGGGTTATGATATCGTGATCGGTTCCCGCTTTGTGACGCAGAAAAAGCCGCGTTCCATGCGGATGCTGGGAAGCAATCTGATTTCAGCGGCTACCCGGCTGACCACGGGAAGAAAGGTGAAGGACCCTACGTCGGGAATGCGTATGTTCAATAAAAGAATGATTGCAGAATTTGCCCTGAACATGAATTATGGTCCGGAGCCGGATACGATTTCTTACCTTTTGAAGCAGGGGGCTACGATTGCGGAGGTACAGGTTGAGATGGATGAGCGTATCGCCGGAGAGAGCTACCTGAATATTCCGAGATCTATGATGTACATGCTTCGGATGATGATGTCCATTCTTCTGATACAGAACTTCCGGAAGCGCAGGGAGGTGAAGGTTCGATGACGCCGGTATTTCGGATTATTCTGATTGTTGTATCGCTTTTGACGACGTTTTATATATTGAAAAGAATCCGCCAGTCCAAGCTGCAGATAGAGTATGCGATTTTCTGGATTCTTTTTTCAGGCGTACTGATTGTTCTGAGCCTTTTCCCGTGGCTGGTAACTTTGTTTACAAGGCTGATAGGAATGCAGCTTCCTGTGAATTTTATCTTCATGGTGTTTATCTTCGTGCTGATGGTTAAAATGTTCCTGATGACGATAGAGCTCTCTACCCTGGAGAATAAAGTAAAGGATCTGACGCAGGAGCTTGCTCTTGCGCAAAAAGAGCGCCTTGACAGACTCAGGGAAAAGAAATACGTAGAAGAGTGCATCCAGAACGCAGAAGAAGGGAAGACAGAATTTGGAGACAATATACAGGATTACAAATAATCTTTGGGGGAAGATAGTAAACTGGATGAAAGAGGAGAAACATCAGAAACAGTTCATAGTTATCTGTTTTGTGATCAGTCTTCTTCCTCTTTTGGCTCTTAGCTTTTACAATCATCCGGCAATGGATGATTATAATTATGGAATTCTGACGCATCGAGCGCTTATTGAAAATCAAGGACTGGCAGTGATTCCGGCCGTATTGGGAGCGGCAGTGCAAAGAGCTGTTAATTTGTGGCATTCCTGGCAGGGAACTTATACGTTCAGTATTCTGGCAGCCTTGAGACCTTCTATTTTGACAGAACGTCTTACGTTTCTTCATACGTTTATTCTTCTTGGAGTGTTTGCGGTGGGATTTTTGTATCTATCAAAAGTCTTGCTTCACAGAATTCTGGGGCTCACAAAAAATGTGGCAGTGATTACAGCCTGCGTTGTGATGACGCTTTGCATTCAGTATGTACCGTTTGGAGTAGAGGCGTTTTACTGGTGGAATGGGAGTGTTGGCTATACAGGACTTTTTTCCGTGATGCTCCTTTTTTGGGGACTTTTAGCAGATTCTCTTTTTAAGAAAAAAGTAACGGCAAAGAGGATGACGGCTCTAATCCTATTGGCGGTTCTTCTTGCGGGAGGAATGTATCCCACAGCGCTTTTGACAGGGGTTGTATTGTTTTTTGTGGCTTTGGATGTTCTTGCAGGGAAAAAATATGGGAAAACGATAAAGCTACAGTGTTCCCTGCTGTTTGCGCTTTATCTGCCGGCTTTCGGACTTAGTTTTGTCGCTCCCGGAAACGCAAGGCGTCAGGCGTTTTTCCAGCACAGAACACCATTTGAAGCTATCTATAAGTCTTATACGAAATCTTTGGATTAT
>CAUWNO010000099.1:0-8310 GCA_963559965.1 uncultured Lachnospiraceae bacterium
GCAGTCCATCCGTTGCGTAGGTATTACAGCAGGGGCTTCCACCCCAAACAAAATTATTGAGGAGGTTCAAAAACATGTCAGAATTAAGTTTTGAACAAATGCTGGAAGATTCACTAAAAACAATAAGGAATGGAGAGGTTGTCGAAGGCACTGTTATTGATGTCAAAGAAGATGAGATCATCCTGAACATAGGCTACAAGTCAGACGGTATTCTGACAAAGAGCGAGTACAGCAATACGCCGGTAGACTTAAGAACCTGTGTCAATGTAGGCGACACCATGGAAGTAAAGGTTCTGAAGGTAAACGACGGCGAGGGACAGGTCCTTCTGACTTATAAGCGCCTTGCGGCAGAGAAGGGAAGCAAGCGTCTGAAAGAAGCATTTGAGAACGAGGAAGTACTTACAGCTCCCGTAACTCAGGTTCTCGACGGCGGACTCAGCGTTGTAGTAGACGAATCCCGCGTATTCATTCCGGCAAGTCTTGTATCCGATACGTATGAGAAGAATCTTGCGAAGTATGAAGGTCAGGAGATCAGCTTTGTGATTACAGAGTTCAATCCCCGCCGCGGCCGTATCATCGGAAACCGCAAGCAGCTGATTCTGGCTCAGAAGGCAGAGCTTCAGAAGGCTCTGTTTGAGCGCATCCATGTAGGCGACGTTGTAGAAGGCGTTGTAAAGAATGTGACAGATTTCGGTGCATTCGTAGATCTGGGCGGAGCAGACGGACTGCTTCATATCTCCGAGATGTCCTGGGGAAGAGTAGAGAATCCGAAGAAGGTCTTCAAGGTTGGAGAGACACTGACCGTTCTGATCAAAGATATCCGCGATACAAAGATTGCTCTGAGCCTGAAGTTTGAGGATCAGAATCCGTGGCTCTATGCGGCTGACAAGTATGCGGTAGGAAATATCGTGACAGGTTATGTGGCAAGAATGACAGATTTCGGTGCATTCGTAGAGCTTGAGCCGGGCGTAGACGCTCTGCTTCATGTATCTCAGATTTCCAGAGAGCATGTGGAGAAGCCCGCTGACGTACTGAGCATCGGTCAGGAGATTGAGGCAAAGGTTGTGGACTTCAATGAGGAAGACAAGAAGATCAGCCTGAGCATGAAGGCTCTTCAGGGTTACGCAGACAGCCAGGCGGCAGACGAGGACGTTGCCGATGTAGATATCGATGCTGTTGCAGCTGAGACAGAGGAATAAAAAAGATAAGACAAAAAGAAATGCTGACGGGAGGACAGGCACGTTGCTGTGCGTGTCCTCGCGCCTTGTTTAGGGGCAAAGTGCAAAGAACAGAGGTGACATCATGTGGGATTTCCGGATAGCAGGTACAGATTTGTATCATATTTTGAACTGGTTTTTCATTTACAGCTTTGCAGGGTGGCTCTGGGAGAGCGCCTTCGTTTCAGTCAAGGAGAAAAAACTTGTAAACCGCGGCTTTGTTACGGGTCCTGTCTGTACGATTTATGGATTTGGAGCCGTGATTGTCTATCTGATTCTGAAACCCGTATCGGATAATATTTTTCTTTTATATCTGGGCGGCGTGATTGTTCCTACGATTTTGGAGTATGTGACGGCTGTCCTGATGGAGACGATTTTTCACACAAGCTGGTGGGATTACAGTAAAAATAAATTCAATTTCCAGGGGCGTATCTGCCTGGGAGTCTCGCTTGGATGGGGCGTTTTTTCTGTGATTCTGTTTTATGTTCTTCATCCGTTTGTGGAGAAAATAGTAAGCCTTTACACAGTATCTGTGGGAAAGGTACTTGTAACTGCGGCAGCGCTCATTTATGCAGTGGATTTTGGAATGTCTTTTATGAATGCCATGCAGATTGGCGAAAAACTTCGCAGTATGGACGAGATTGCGGACGAGATTTACGAGTTTATCCAGTCTACGCGCCTTCATGAAGGAGTAGAAGAGCTGAGAGAACGTCTGGCAGCCTACAGACTTTCCGAATATGGTCTGGAATTGAAAAAGAGGCTGGAAGACAGGGCGGACGCTATTATAGCCTTTGCAGGTGAGCCTCTTTCTGAGGAACAGAAGGTAAGGCAGGAAGAACGCAGACTTCAGCTTGAAGAGAAAGTCACCGCTCTTCAGAACCGGTACGAGCAGTTGAAAAAGCGGGGAAATGTTTTTGTGCGCCGTACAATTAACGCATATCCGAATATGAAATCCAGAGCGCAGGCGCTGAAAGCCAGGGCGGCTGGAAAGCGTAAAAATAAATAGATACGAAGGAAGTGAAAGCAGATGGCACATGTAACCTTTAAAGGCGGGGTTCTCCCGCATAAACGGAAACGATTAACGAGAGATAAGGCGCTGAAGGAATACCTTCCGAAGGGAGAGCTTGTGTATCCTCTGCTTCAGCATATCGGAGGACAGGCAGTTCCGATTGTAGAGCCGGGACAGCGCGTTCTGGAAGGTCAGATGATCGCAAAGGCGAGCGGCGATATTTCTGTTCCTGTTCATGCTTCGGTATCGGGAGTTGTGACGGCGATAGAACCGCGTATGACGGCTTCCGGCAGGGAACGAATGTGTATCATTGTCGAAAATGACGGACAGTATGAGAAAGCTGAGAAGGAAGAGCTGACGCCGTGGAGAGAAGTGGAGCCGGGAGAACGGCTGCGCCGTATTCAGGACGCCGGCGTTGCCGGTATGGGCGGAGCAGGCTTTCCTACGCATGTAAAGCTTTCCGTCCGCAACCCCAAGAAGATCCGCTATATTATTATCAATGGAACAGAATGCGATTCCTATATGACCTGTGATCACCGCCGGATGGAAGAGGATGCGGAAAGCCTTGTGGAAGGGCTTCGCGTGGTACTGAGCCTTTTTGAGCGCGCGGTGGGTGTTTTTGCGGTAGAGGACAACAAGCGTGACGCGATTACAGCGCTTCAGCTCGCATCCGGAGGAGAGGCGAGGATGGAAGTCCGCGTTCTTGAAACAAAGTATCCTCAGGGTTCTGAGCGTATGCTGATTTATTCCTGCACGGGAGCAGAATTGAATTCGACACAGCTTCCGACAGAGGCGGGTTGTATTGTTCTGAATGTGGAAACGCTTTACGCTATATATCAGGCAGTTGTTCATGGAAATCCGCTTACACAGAGAGCCTTTACTGTGACAGGAAAGGCTCTGAAGGATCCGCAGAATCTTCTCGTTCGTCTTGGAACAAGCTTTTCAGAGCTTCCGGATACAGCCGGGGGCTATGTAAGGCAGCCGAAGAAATTTGTATGCGGCGGTCCGATGCGGGGAACGGAACTGCCGGATCTTCATGTCCCTGTAGTTAAGACCTCGGCAGGCCTGCTCTGCATGAGTAAGGATTATGCAGATACTCCGGGAGTCTGCATCCGCTGCGGCGCCTGCGTGGAAGCATGCCCGATACGCCTGCTGCCGACGAAGCTGGCAGATCTTGCCGCGGAAGGAAATGAAGAAGAATTTCACAACCTGAGCGGTATGGAATGTCTGGGCTGCGGAAGCTGCAGCTTCGTATGCCCTGCAAGACGCACGCTTGCCACATCGATTCAGGAGATGCGCCGAAGTCTTCTGGCAAAGGGAAGAAGGTAGGAGGACTGTATGGAAGAGAAAAAATATAAATGGACGTTTCCGCATATCAAGGGAAGTATGTCCACGGCAAATATGATGTGGATGGTACTTCTGGCGCTTGTCCCGACGACAGTGTTCGGCGTCATTTATTTTGGTTCAAGAGCCTTTCTTCATCTTCTTGTCTGCACGCTGACCTGCGTATTGACAGAGTTTACTTTTGAGGCTTTTACAGACAGACCGCTGCGTGTGGCAGACGGAAGCTCCGCCGTCACAGGAGTTCTTCTCGCTCTTATGATGCCGGCAAAAGCGCCCCTGTGGTTCGGCGTTCTGGGCGGTGTTTTTGCGATTGCCGTAATAAAAATGCTGCCGGGAGGACTGGGAAAAAACAGGCTGAATCCAGCCCTTTGCGGACACCTTCTTTTGCTTCTTCTGTTTTATAAAAAGATGCAGGATTTCAGTTACGGAGCGCACGGAGCGCAGACTCTCCTTGGTGAGCTTCTTCAGGGAACGACTGTCGATCCGCTTCCTATGCTTCTTGGAAATACAAACGGAGGTCTCGGGAGTACCAGCGCTCTTTTGATTCTGGCAGGAGGCGTTTTTCTTCTTGCTTTTGGAATTATCAATTTCAGGATTCCTGCGGCGTGCGGACTGTCCTTTGTGCTGATGCTGTCGCTCTTTTCGGGGCGCGGTTTCGATCAGATTTATCTTACGTCGCAGATCTGCGGAGGCGGATTTATTCTGGCAGTCTGGTTTATGGCGGCAGAACCGGTGACCTCTCCGATTACGAAACGCGGACAGATTATTTACGGCAGTCTGATCGGAGTGATTACGGCGGTTCTTCGGATTTACGGAGTAGAAGAAGCAGTCGTTTACGCGGTTCTTCTTGCAAATCTTTCCTCCCGGTTTCTTGATAAAATGACTGTTCCGAGAGCCTTCGGACAGAAGAAGATGGTGAAGGTGAAATGATAGGTTACGTCAGGGGAATATTAGAATATTTCGACCCGGAAGAGGGGGCGGCTGTGGTAGAGGCTGCGGGAATCGGATATCAGATTCTGCTTTCAGGAAAGGATTTTGATCTGCTTCCTCCGGCAGGAGGGGAGGTCAGACTTTATACGCATCTCCAGGTGAGAGAGGACGCCTTTTTGCTGTACGGCTTCTTTACAAAAGAGGACAGAAAGCTTTTCCGCCTGCTGATAGGTGTAAGCGGGATAGGACCCAAAGGCGCTCTTGGAATTCTTGGAACGCTTTCCGCGGACGATCTGCGTTTTGCTGTTCTTGCCGACGACGCCAAAGCGATTGCGAAAGCGCCGGGAGTCGGCTTAAAGACAGCGCAGAAGCTGATCCTTGAGCTGAAGGATAAGCTTTCCCTTGAGGAAGCGTTTGAAGCGCGCCTTGCCGGAGAAAAAGAAAAGCTGCCGAAGCAGGACTCTGACCTGAGCAGGGTAAGGAGCGAGGCGGCAGAGGCGCTGACAGCGCTCGGCTATTCTTCCTCGGACGCATTGAGGGCTGTCCGAAAGGCAGAAGTGACAGAGGGCATGAGTACAGAGGATATTTTGAAGACAGCCCTGAAATATATGAGCTTTTAGGAGAGACAGAGTATGGGAAACCGGATTATTACAACAGAGATTACAGAAGAAGATATCCGGACAGAAACCGGTCTCAGACCGCAGACACTGAAGGAATATATCGGGCAGGCAAAGGCGAAAGAGAATCTTAAGGTTTATATTGAGGCTGCAAAGAGAAGGGGCGAGTCTCTCGACCATGTGCTCTTTTACGGTCCGCCGGGTCTTGGAAAGACAACGCTTGCAGGGATTATTGCAAATGAGATGGGAGTGCATATGAAGGTCACTTCCGGTCCGGCGATTGAAAAGCCCGGAGAGATTGCGGCTATTTTAAATAATCTTTCAGAAGGCGACGTTCTGTTTGTGGATGAGATTCACAGACTGAACCGTCAGGTGGAAGAGGTGCTTTATCCGGCGATGGAGGATTTTGCAATCGACATTGTTATTGGAAAAGGCGCTACGGCAAGATCGATCCGTCTGGATCTTCCACATTTTACGCTGATAGGCGCTACGACCAGAGCCGGGCTTCTCACAGCTCCCTTAAGGGACCGTTTCGGCGTCGTCCATCACCTTGAGTTTTACACAGAAGAAGAGCTTCAGACTATCGTTATGCGTTCGGCTCAGGTTTTGCAGGTGGAAATTGATCCGCAGGGCGCGCTGGAGCTGGCAAAGCGTTCAAGAGGAACGCCGCGTCTTGCCAATCGCCTTTTAAAGCGTGTCCGGGATTTTGCACAGGTAAAATACGACGGGCATATCACGAAGGAAATTGCGGATTTTGCGCTTGATCTTCTGGAAGTGGATCGATATGGTCTTGATCAGACGGACAGGAGAATTCTGAATACAATGATAGAAAAGTTTGCAGGCGGTCCGGTGGGGCTTGATACGCTGGCGGCTGCAATAGGAGAGGATTCCGGTACGATTGAGGATGTTTATGAGCCTTATCTTATCAAGAGAGGATTTCTGAACCGGACACCGAGAGGCCGTGTGGTGACGGAGCTTGGATACCGTCATCTGGGATTCCTGTATGAAAAAGAAGATGTGTGAAAGGGCGACGATTCAGTCTGATAAACCTTGTACAGAGAAGAGAAACTGTGATATACTGACTTAAGAGCGGCAGAGAATGTAAGACCGGTAAGAAAGGTCAGGAACTGCAAAAAGGGGATCGTGTTATGTCTGTGAAAAATATAGTGGAAGTAGTAATAGCCGGAAAGGTATATAAAATAAGCGGATATGAAAGTCCGGAATATCTTCATCAGATAGCCGTCTATATCAATGACAAGCAGATGGAATTTCAAAATATGGAAGGATACCGCAAACAGAGTACGGATCAGAAACAGCTTCTTCTGAACATGAATCTTGCAGACGATTATTTTAAGGCAAAACGTCAGGCTGAGAAGCTGTCGGCAGAGCTGGAAAAGAAAGAACGGGAGCTTTACGGAGTGCGCCACGATTTAATAGAGGCGCAGCTTGCGCTTGAAAATGTAAAGCGGGAGCTTGAAGAAAAGAAAAACGAAGAAAAAAGGCAGTTCAAGCCGGGCGGACAAAAGAATAACGGTACGCACGGCGGACAGAACAACGGAACAAATCAGAAGAATACGAAACAGGGATAAGCGGGGGACGTCAAGGGAGAAAAGGAATGGCGCTCCCTTTCTTATACGGTTGTTTCGGACAGAAGAGCATGAATTTAAAATAAGAGAAAGGCGGATAATACATGAGACATCAGGTGGAGCTTCTTGCTCCGGCAGGTTCTTTTGAGAGCCTGCGGGCTGCGGTAAATGCAGGCGCTGACGCCGTATATATGGGAGGAACAAGGTTTGGAGCTAGAGCATATGCGGAGAATCCTGACGAGAAGGGACTCTGCGATGCCATACGTTTTGCACACCTTCACGGCTGTGATTTTTATATGACAGTGAACACGCTTCTGAAAGAGTCGGAGATGGAAGAGCTGGGGGCATATCTGCGTCCTTATTATGAGACGGGACTGGACGCAGTCATTGTGCAGGATCTGGGCGTCTTTTCCTATCTGAAGGAGCGTTTCCCGGATCTTCCGATTCATGCCAGTACACAGATGACAGTTTTGGGGGCGGAAGGCGCAGCCTTTCTGAAAGAGCTGGGGGCTTCCCGCGTTGTGACGGCAAGGGAGCTTTCTCTGAAAGAAATAAAGAGAATCCATGATCAGGTAGATATTGAGATCGAAAGCTTTATACACGGAGCGCTTTGCTACTGCTATTCCGGACAATGCCTTTTCAGCAGTATGCTGGGAGGAAGAAGCGGAAATCGCGGCCGCTGTGCGCAGCCCTGCCGCCTGCCTTACCAGTGGAAGGGAAAGGGAAAAATCTTAAATTCTCCTTCAGAGAGCTACCTTCTCAGTCCGAAGGATATGTGTACTATTGAACTGCTTCCCGATATTCTGGAAGCAGGTGTCTGCTCTCTGAAGATTGAGGGAAGAATGAAAAGACCGGAATATACGGCAGGCGTCGTTTCTGTTTACCGGAAATATCTTGATCGGTATCTGGAAAAGGGAAGAGAGGGCTGGAAGGTAAGCCGTGAAGATTATGAAGAGCTTCAGGCGTTATATAACAGAGGAGGATTTTCCAGAGGGTACTATCAGGTACATAATGGAAAAGAACTGATGTCTCTTTCACGCCCTGGTCATTTTGATGGGAAAGGGAAAAAGGAGCTGGAGAAGAAAAGAGAGTATGAACAGCTTCTTCTCAGACTGAAAAAGGAATTTCTGGAAAAGGACAGAAAAGAGAATATTCAGGGAATCTTCAGAATTTCTGAAAAAATTCCGTCTGAATTTGTGGTAGAGTATAAAGGATGCAAAGTCTGCGTTAAGGGAGAACCCGGACAAAAGCCGCAGAAAAGGGCGACGACAGCGGAAGAGATTAAAAAACAGCTGAATAAGACGGGAGATACGCCGTTTGCTTTCGAGCGTCTTGCGGTTGAGATGGATGAAGAGATTTTCTGTCCCATTACGCAGTTAAATCAGATGAGGCGCGAAGCTTTATCGAAACTTGAAGCGGCTGTATTTCAGACGGCTGTCCGCAAGGACTCTTTCCTGGACGCAGCTTCTGACCGGATGAAGGTCCCGGATCACGTTTCCGGCGATGCTGCTGAACAGAACGCTTCTTTTTCTCTGCGTGTCCAGCTGGAGAACACGGAGCTTCTTCCGGAGGTTCTTCTCTATCCGGAGGTAAAAAGCGTCTATCTT
>CAUWNO010000100.1:0-8142 GCA_963559965.1 uncultured Lachnospiraceae bacterium
CCCCTATGCTTGGTAAGACGGAAACGGTATTTTCTTCCTTTTTCCGCTTCCAGAACCGCAGGATCCTTATCCAGACCCGGATCTGCCTCATCCCATTTTACTTCTTTTCCAACCACCAGGCTTTCCGGCTTCAGCAAATTAAACTCAAGTTTGCAGTCACTTAAAGTTCCCCCTCTTTCGAGGTAAAAGAAATTCATAGTGTGCGTCGTACCGTTGAAAAACCGGTAATGCCCATCTTTGTCTTTATAAAAAATCTTCGCCAGCTCTTCTTCTGTCACACCTGCCGCTTTAAACTTATCGCGGAGTGTGGTGGTTTCAACTTCCTTACTATTGTGGTTCTTAACCTTAACCTCTCCCGTACGGAAATTAATGGTTCCACTACCTGCGCCATGAGTACCTCCCATATCAAGCACAAGCTTATTATCCAGATAAAGCCATACGTCGTCGTCTCCTTTAAACTCGAAGACCATGTCCTCATTCTTCACCTGACCGTCATCCGCCTGAAGAAAATCCACAGCCATAGACATTCCAAACCAGTAGTTGACTACGTCTTTCCGTATATCCTTATCATCATCAGAACCAATAATGTTTTCATTCATTCCGCTTCTTGACACATAATTAAACGGAAGAAAATCAGAACGTTTATCCGCCGTCTTATAGGGATATACGTAAAACCGCCCTTCGCCCTCGTCATAAAAAGCGGCGTTCTCCCCACTGTCGTACGTAAATTTTCCTGTCCCCTTATCATGCTGAAAAAGATGATTAGCAGTTCCTATGTAATCGCTGTTCACCGTCTTATCTGTAGAGAAAAGCCGGCTTAGAGGAAACTTTTGGTCCTTTGCTCCGTTTTCCTCGCCTACCAGAAGCTCGGGAATCCCGTTTTCCAGCAAAGGTGCAACCAGCCCCTGCGTTTCCTCCATTCCTCCGCCCACCTTGCCGCTATCATATGCCCAGGGTGTATTTCCTTCACATCCTCCATATATCTGGCTGGCAAAAAAGCGAAACTGCTTTGAAGTATTATTCTTTAATCCAATCCACTTATCCGCAGCATAGCCATATGTGTGACCCGGAACTTTTCCGGAATTCTCTCCCGTCTCCTGCACTACGCCTAAGTCAGTATTAATATTTTCAGGACTGTAATCAAATATGTTGACACTGATAAAGTCCTCCGTATCCGACGTATCTAAAGCCTCTTTACTATAATCTATTTCTGCTCCCAGATATACAGCGTATCCGTTTCCTGAAGCACCTGTTCCTGTTATTGAACTCTCGCTCGTATTATCTTCCACCGCGTCCCCGCCTGAGTTATAACGAACCTGAACCCATTTATCACTGCCTGAAAGCTTTACATAAATAGCTTCGTTAACACCTTTACTTTCATCTCTGCAAATATGCGTAATCTCTGTCAAATCGCCCGGCTGGATTCTTCCATCGCCGTTCATCAGACGGAACACGCCCTTCTCCCTTTTTCGAGCGTAAAAAAGCTTTTTAAAAGAAAAGGGAGAATTGGTTTCTTCCTCATCCTGAAGCTTTTCAAGCACCTTTTCCGCGCTGTACTTATCCAACTCCTGCTCTGCCTGTTCTGTTGACCCTTTTTCAATATGTTCCGTCAGATCTCTTCGTTCCACCTGCATTGTATACTTATGATCGCGGTTATCCGTATCCATATTGATAATACTTACGTTTTTTGCAGCGTCTGTATTGGAGTTCTGCGGTTGTGCATGTATCATGCCTTCGTAAGCTTCCGGATCCGGATTCTTATCTTCTGACGGAATATAAGCTGCGTCTATATTATCCGGCGTTGCCGCCTTTTCCGGCTTTATTTCCTCTGCCGCTCTGTCCTCCACTTTATTTTCATCCTGCGGAACTGCCCCTTCTGTCTTATTCTCTTCTCCCGGAGCTGTTTCTTCTGTCTTGTTCTCTTCTCCCAGAGCTGTTTCTTCTGTCTTGTTCTCTTCTCCCGGAGCTGTTCCTTCTGTCTTGTTCTCTTCTCCCGGAACTGTTCCTTCTGTTTTCTCAGAGCCTGTTGCTTGCTTATGATCCTGTTGCTTGTCCGCAGAACCTGTCTCTGACGTTTCTTCTTTTTTACTGTTTTCATTTCCCGGCGTTTCATCTGCTCCGGCTGAAACCGCCGTTTCTGAAGGCATCGACGCCTGAACGAGAATATTTTCCCCTAAAAGCGTGAAAATCAAAGTGAAAATCAAAAACTGCTTTACTGCTTTACTGACTTTTCCTTTCATAATGAGCCACCCATTCTCCTTTATTGCCTTTGTTTCTGTTTCAAGGAGATGCCTTTCTTTTTTTATCTTCCACTTTTATAATTTTCTTTTATCCAATCATACACCGGGAAAAGGAACTTGATATGCCCCTGTATATGGATGCCATTCTAATCTGTCAGTTTATTATTTCTATACTCTGCTTTCAGTTCTGCTGCTTTTACTTATCTCTCCAGATAATTCTTCCCTTTGACAGGTCGTACGGAGACATCTCGATCGTCACCTTGTCGCCCGGCAGAATACGGATAAAGTTCATACGGAGCTTTCCGCTGATATGTGCCAGCACCTGATGCCCGTTCTCAAGCTCTACCTGAAACATCGCGTTCGGCAGCTTCTCTACTACTGTTCCTTCGATCTCAATTACATCTGCTTTAGACATTTTTATCCTCCCTTTCCTTAAGCCTGATAGCCCGTTTTATGTCATCATCGCTCATTTTCTCAGGTTCCTGTTCACAGGAGATCCTGTATTCCGGCTGAATATGCCTGATTTTCTTTTTCTTTGGCTTTTCCAGCGGCCTGATGCGGCCGTCTGTCAGATATGCATATTCGCCTTCTGTCTTCATTATGATATACAGTTTTCCTTTATCATGCCCCGCCTTTGAACGCGCGAACATTCCTGCCTTTACTCTTTCCATAGGCATCACAGTGATAAAGTAAGGATTTCCGGCTCTCCGTCGGTAATCAGAACCGTGTTCTCATAATGAGCGGAAAGAGAACCGTCTTCGGTAACCACTGTCCAGTCGTCGTCAAGCCAGAGCACTTCCCATGTGCCTGCATTAATCATAGGTTCGATCGCAAGCGTCATTCCCGGCACAAGCTTAATTCCCCGCCTGCGCTGACGGAAATTCGGAATCTGGGGATCTTCATGAAGATGCTCGCCGATTCCATGTCCCACAAGGTCCTTTACGATTCCATAACCGAAAGGCTCGACATAGTCGTTAATTGCAGCAGAAATCTCATGCAAATGGCATCCCGCCTTCGCGTAGCGGATTCCTTCAAAAAAGCTCTGCTTCGTAACGCGGATAAGCTGCTCCGCCTCCGGGCTGATCTTTCCTACGGCATGCGTTCTGGCTGCGTCGGAGTGGTAACCCTGGTAAATAAGACCTGCGTCAAGGCTTACGATATCGCCTTCTTTCAGAATGTGATCCGCCCGGGGAATCCCGTGTACGACCTCATCATTTACTGAAACGCAGATGGAAGCCGGATAACCGTTATAATTCAGAAAGTTGGGAATGCCTCCCCTCTCCCGTATCAGCTCTTCTCCGTAGCGGTCAATATCCAGTGTGGAAATTCCGGGCTTAACAAATTCTGCAAGCTTATCGTGAACCTCCTCCAGAAGCTTTCCCGCCTTGCGCATACAATCAATTTCTCTGGCAGATTTAATCGTTACCGACATAACTTATGCTCCTAATATCTTTACAATCGCATCAAATACAGCGTCAACATCCTGTGTACCGTCAACCTCCGCCAGCTTTCCCTGTCCTGTATAATACTCAATCAGGGGCTGTGTCTGGCTGTGGTATACGTCCAGTCTCTTCTTTACGGTTTCCGGCTTATCATCGTCTCTGAGGACAAGCTTTTCTCCGCAGCGGTCGCATACGCCCTCCGTCTTCGTCGGAGCATATACGATATGATAAGTAGAGCCGCAGGCAAGACATGCTCTTCTTCCGGACATACGGCTGATGATATTGTCATCCGGAACCTCTACGTTCACCGCGTAATCAATCGCCTCGCCCTTCTTCTCCAGAGCTTCTGTCAAAGCCTCTGCCTGGGGAATCGTTCTGGGGAAGCCGTCCAGCACATAGCCGTTTGCGCAGTCAGGATTCGTAAAACGATCCATGACAAGCTCCAGCGTCAGCTCATCGGGAACAAGCAGTCCCTGATCCATATACGCCTTAGCTTTCTTTCCAAGCTCTGTGCCTTCTTTTATATTTGCTCTGAAAATATCTCCCGTGGAAATGTGGGGAACATGATATTTATCAGCAATTTTCTTCGCCTGTGTGCCTTTTCCGGCACCCGGTGCTCCCAACATGATGATTTTCATGGCAGTATTCCTCCTGTGTAAGAATTTCCTGTTTTCACAATTTTATGCAGGAAGCCTCTTCTCTGAGGTCTCCTGTACTGCGGTAAAACCCCTGAAAGCCTGTGCAGAGAGAACTCTCCGCGCAGGCGCCAGGGGCTTGCCTCATCAGTCGTTCAAAAAGCCCTTGTAGTAGCGCACCGCCATCTGGGATTCGATCTGCTTGATCGTCTCCAGAACAACTCCTACCACGATGATCAGAGACGTTCCGCCGAAGGAAACGCTTGCTCCAAACACGCCGTTAAAGACGATAGGGATCACGCATACGATAATCAGGCCGATTGCACCGACAAAAATAATATAATTCAAAATTTTTGCCAGATAGTCGGAGGTCGGACGTCCCGGACGGATACCCGGAATAAAGCCTCCCTGCTTCTTCATGTTATCTGCTATCTCCAACGGATTGAAGGTAATAGAAGTATAGAAGTAAGCGAAAAATACTACTAGCAGAATGTAGAGCAGCAGTCCGAGCGAATAAACCGGATTCTGCGGATCACACCAGCTACTTGAGCTTAAGGCCGTGATAATCTTGCTTCCGATTCCCGTACCGCCTGTCTTTCCGAGGAGAGCCGCGATAATTCCGGGAACGGACATCAGGGAAGATGCGAAGATTACGGGGATAACTCCTGCCGTGTTGACCTTCATCGGGATGTGCGTGCTCTGTCCGCCCATCACCTTGCGTCCCTGAAGCTTTTTACTGTACTGAACGGGGATTCTTCTCTCTCCGTCCTGAAGAATAATGACAAATACAATCGTCACGAGGATTACTGCAAGAATAATTACAGCTGCAAGCGCTGCCATCGCAACACTCTTACCCTGCATGAACTTTGCATACAACGTCACAAAATCGTCCGGCATACGCGATACGATATTTACCAGAAGTACGATAGAGATACCATTTCCCACACCGTTCTGTGTAACACGCTCGCCAATCCACATCAGAAATGCGGAGCCTGCCGTCAGTGCAACCACGACAACAGCCATATTGTACCATGTCGGGTTTTCCAGAAGACCCTGTCCGCCGAAGCCGATGGTCATCGCTGTACCCTCGATAAGAGCAAGAACAACCGTCACATAACGCGTAATATTCTGGATCTTCTTTCTTCCGTCCTCTCCGTCCTTCTGCATTTCCTCAAGCTTGGGAATTGCAATCGTAAGGAGCTGGATGATAATGGAAGATGTAATGTAAGGGTTAATACCTAACGCAAATATAGACATGCTGGCAAGTGAACCTCCGGTGAACGCATCCAGAAGATTGAATGCGTCTCCGGTCTGGGCTGCAAGCCACTGCGCGAAAAACGTACGGTTCACGCCGGGAACCGGCAGCTGGGACCCCAGTCTGATGACAATCAGCATTAGAAAGGTGTACATCAGCTTCTGCCGGATATCCTTGATTTTAAATGCGTTCTGTAATGTCTTAAACATTAGATCACCTCTGCTTTTCCACCAAGAGCCTCGATTTTAGCTTTTGCGCCCTCAGAGAAAGCATTGGCCTGTACTGTAAGCTTTTTCGTAAGCTCGCCATTTCCGAGAATCTTTACGCCGTCTCTCGGGTTCTTTACGATTCCCTGCTCGATCAGCGTCTCTACAGAAACTACTGCGTCGTTCTCGAATACTTCCAGAGCTCCTACATTGATTCCAACGATAGTCTTGGAATTTCTGTTTGTGAAGCCTCTCTTCGGAAGTCTTCTGTATAACGGCATCTGACCACCCTCAAAGCCCGGTCTCGGTGCTCCGGAACGAGCCTTCTGGCCCTTGTGTCCCTTACCGGCTGTCTTACCGTTTCCTGAACCGTGTCCACGACCTCTCCGGAAGCTTCCGCTCTGCTTGGAGCCTTCCGCATACTGTAAATTTGATAAGTCCATTGTGACACCTCCTATTCCGTAATATGAATTAAATCTCTTCTACCTTAACCAGATGCTTTACGTGCCAAATCATTCCTCTGACCGCGTCATTATCCGGCAGCTCAACTGTCTTGTTTACCTTGCGAAGGCCAAGAGCCTCCACAGTTGCTCTCTGCTTCGGGATAGCGCCGATGGGAGATTTTACTAACGTAATCTTTAACTTATCTGCCATGTCCGTATCCTCCTAGTTTGTAATCTCTTCTACGGATTTTCCGCGGTTCTTTGCCACTTCTTCCGGAGTCTTCAGAGCCTTAAGTCCTTCAATTGTAGCCAGAACTACGTTCTGCTTGTTGTTGGAGCCAAGGGACTTGGTACGGATATTCTTGATTCCTGCAAGCTCCAGCACGTTACGAGCCGGACCTCCTGCGATAACACCTGTACCTTCCGGAGCTCTCTTCAGCAGTACGGATGCGCTGCCGAATTTTCCGATAAAGTCATGTGTGATACTGTTGTTCTCGTCAATCGCTACAGTGATAAGCTTCTTCATAGCATCCTCTTTGCCCTTGCGGATTGCTTCCGGAATCTCAGTAGCTTTTCCAAGACCTGCGCCAACGTGACCATTTCCGTCTCCGACAACTACCAGAGCTGTGAAACGCATGGTACGGCCACCCTTAACAGTCTTGCTTACACGCTTAATTGACACTACCTTGTCAGTTAATTCAAGCTGAGTCGGGTCGATAATCTCATGTCTCATCTGTCTCTTTCCTTCCTTTCCTAGAATTCCAATCCAGCCTCACGGGCTGCGTCTGCCAGTGCCTGAATCTTACCCTGATAAATGAATCCTCCTCTGTCAAATACAACAGTCTTGATTCCCTTCTCCAGGGCCTTCTCTGCGATTACTTTTCCAAGGTATGCTGCCGCATCAACGTTGTTAGTCTTCTCCAGCTCTGCCTTCACGCTCTTCTCCAGAGTAGAAGCTGCTACCAGAGTATTTCCGACTGTATCGTCAATAATTTGAGCATACATATGATTATTACTTCTAAACACAGCCAAACGCGGTCTCTCAGCAGTACCGCTGATATGATTACGTAATTTTCTATGCTTATTTACGCGAACTTCGCTTCTTGACTTCTTACTAACCATTTTTATACTCTCCTTACTTATTTTTTACCAGTCTTGCCGACTTTACGTCTGATGACTTCATCCGCATACTTGATTCCCTTGCCCTTGTACGGCTCAGGTCTTCTCTTGTCTCTGATCTCCGCAGCATACTGGCCAACTCTTTCCTTGTCGATTCCCTTGATGGTAATCTTGTTGCCGTCTACTACAGACTCCAGACCTTCCGGATCGATCATCTCTACCGGATGAGAATATCCCAGAGACAGAACCAGCTTGTTGCCGGACTTCTGTACCTTGTATCCTACGCCGTTTACTTCAAGAACCTTCTCGTAGCCTTCGCTTACGCCGACTACCATGTTGTGAATCAGAGTTCTTGTCAGTCCATGTAAGGATTTCATTTTCTTCAGGTCGTTCGGTCTTGTAACAACTACCTGACCGTCTTCCATCTTAATTTCCATTTCTGCAGGCAGAACTCTTACAAGCTCGCCCTTCGGTCCCTTTACAGTTACCTTGTTGTTCTCTGCGATGTCAACTGTAACACCTGCAGGAACAGCTACCGGATGTCTTCCTATACGTGACATTCGTCTTTACCTCCTAAAACTTAAATTCTCGGAAGAGGCGTCACGCCTCTTCTGTTTTCAGTATGAGCACTTAGTGAGAGCAAGCTGAAAGCGTCGCTCGAACTTAGTGCGAATCTGTACCCGGACACTTTGCGAAGGCGAGCCTTTCGGCGATGCCTGAGCTTAGTGACCGTGGTGCTTCCTTATCAGCACTTAGTGAGAGCAAGCTGAAAGCGTCGCTCGAACTTAGTGCGAATCTGTAC
>CAUWNO010000101.1:0-8089 GCA_963559965.1 uncultured Lachnospiraceae bacterium
AACAACGAAGAGACAAAAAATAGAAAATGGAGGTACGGTCCAATGGGAAGGTAAGAAATACATAAAAAGATAACAGAAAGGAAAGTAAAAGTTATCAGGAAGTATACGAAAAATAAATAGCAAAGTCTGAATCATCTGACGAGAAAGGATGAATCAGAAACTGATATGAAAAAGTAAGATACTTCTAAACGTATGAAAACAAAATCTAAGGACCGAGAGTAATCCGAACTATCCAAAGGGATAGGAAAATATCCGGAAAGGGGATAATAAAGGTGAAACTCCAGATTGACAGGTAAAGAGCCATTCGATGAAAGTGATAATCGGATGGCTCTTTACATTGGGGAAAATTCATATGAAAATCCAGTGGAACGAAAGAGATGGCTTTGACTGTCTCTTCTTTCCTGACTCGTAAATGTGTCCTGTGAAATATGAAAACGCTCCGCAGGGGTCGCCATGCTGCAGATCAGACCGGTTACAGACTTTAGAAACGTTACAGAAATTTTGAGATAAGATAAAAAAGGAATACTTGACAAATATTTTCGGCAGGAGTAAAATGCAATCCATGTAAGACAAGGGCGTCTTTGAACAGAAAAGTTCAAAGACGCCTCTCTTGCTTTAAATCAGAATACAGTTGGGACAAAGGCGTCTTTGGTGCTTCAGGGCAGCAGAGACGCCTTTTGCTTTGGGCTTCTTCGGGGAAGCGGAAAGGAGAATGTGTTATGAAAACGGTAACCGGTTATTTTGGCAGCCTTGTGTTCGATGACAGAGTGATGAAGGCGACGCTTTCGGCGGACGTATATGCGTCGCTTCGGAAGACAATTGACGAGGGAAAGGAGCTTGACATCAGGGTAGCTAACGCGGTGGCGATTGCGATGAAGGACTGGGCGCTTTCCAAGGGAGCCACTCACTTTACGCACTGGTTTCAGCCGATGACAGGAATCACGGCGGAAAAGCACGACAGCTTTATTACGCCGTCGCCGGACGGAGGCGTGATTATGGAGTTTTCCGGAAAAGAGCTGATTAAGGGCGAGCCGGACGCATCCTCGTTTCCGAGCGGAGGTCTGAGGGCTACATTTGAGGCAAGAGGCTATACGGCATGGGATCCGACCTCCTATGCTTTTGTAAAGGACAGATGCCTTTACATTCCTACGGCGTTCTGCTCCTATGGAGGACACGCTCTGGATAAGAAAACGCCGCTTCTTCGTTCTATGGAGGCTTTGAACAGACAGGCGCTCCGTATTCTGAGATTATTTGGAAACGATGCGGCGAAATGTGTCCGCTCCTCTGTGGGACCGGAGCAGGAATATTTTCTGATCACGAAGGAAATGTATGATCAGCGGCCGGATTTAAGATTTACGGGAAGAACGCTTTTTGGCGCGAGGTCTCCGAAGGGGCAGGAGATGGAGGATCATTATTTCGGAGTAATTAAGCCCAGAGTAGCGGCTTATATGCAGGAGCTGAACGAGGAGCTGTGGAAGCTGGGAATTCTGGCGAAGACAGAGCATAATGAGGTGGCTCCGGCACAGCATGAACTGGCTCCGATCTATACGACGACAAATATCGCCACAGATCACAATCAGCTGACGATGGAGATTATGCAGAAGGTCGCAGCAAGACACGGTCTCGTATGTCTTCTTCATGAAAAACCCTTTGCGGGAGTAAATGGAAGCGGAAAGCACAATAACTGGTCGATTGCGACGGACAGCGGACAGAATCTTCTCTCTCCGGGAGCGACACCGTATGAGAACGCGCAGTTTCTTTTGTTTCTCTGTGCAGTCATCAAGGCTGTCGATGATTACCAGGATCTGCTCAGGATAGCCGTAGCGACGGCGGGAAATGATCACAGACTTGGAGCGAACGAGGCTCCGCCCGCCGTAGTCTCGATCTTTTTGGGTGACGAGCTGAGCGCAGTCCTTGAGGCTATTGAGACGGATACGCCTTATCATGGAGCGAAGAAGACACAGATGAAGCTGGGAGTCGATGTGCTTCCGAAATTCAGCCGGGATACGACGGACCGAAACAGAACTTCGCCATTTGCCTTTACAGGAAATAAATTTGAATTTCGTATGCTGGGCTCATCCAACAGTATTGCCTGCGCCAATATTATGCTGAATACGGCTGTGGCGGAATCCCTGCGTATCTACGCCGACAGGCTTGAAGGAGCGGAGGACTTTGAGACGGCTCTGCATGAGATGATCCAAAAGACGATACGGGATCACAAGCGCATTATTTTCAATGGAAACGGATATGATGACAGCTGGATTCAGGAGGCGGAGAGGAGAGGGCTTTCCAATCTCCGGACGACACCGGATGCCCTGCCGCATCTGCTTGACAGAAAGAATGTGGAGATGCTGACAGGACACGGAGTATTTAGTGAGGCGGAGCTTCATTCGCGCTATGAGATTACGCTGAATAATTACTGCAAGACTGTTCTTATCGAAGCGCATACGATGGTGGAAATGGCGAGAACGCAGATTGCTCCGGCTGTGGAAGCGTATGCGGCGGAGACAGCGCGGGCAGCTGCGGCAAAAAAGAAGCTCGATGTGTCCCTGAGCTGCGCGTACGAGACAGGGCTTGTCAGAAAGCTGTCCAGGCTGACAGACAGTATCGCGGAAGCGGTTGAAAAGCTTGAACAGGCGCTGAAGAAGGCGGAAGGTCTGTCAGATATAGGAAAGGAGTCAGAGCTGATACGCGACGAGGTTCTTGCTTCCATGGAAAAGCTGAGAACTTTCTGCGACGAGGCAGAGACGTTGACAGCCAGAAGCTTCTGGCCGTATCCGACCTACGGCGATCTGCTGTTTGGAGTAAAATAAAAGAGTATGGAGGGAGATTCCTATGTGTTCTATTATGGGCTGTTGCGGAAAATGTGCCGATCCGGACGCATTTCGGGAAGGATTTGAAAGGACGGCTTCGAGAGGGCCGGACGCCAGCAGGATCGTAGATACCGGAAACGGGCTGCTTGCCTTTCACAGGCTGGCGATTATGGGGCTGACAGACGAAGGGATGCAGCCCTTCGGGCTGGATGGAAGCTGGGCGGTCTGCAACGGCGAGCTGTACGGCTTTGAAAAAGAGAGGGAGGAGCTAAAGAAAAAGGGCTACGTCTTTCACAGCGGAAGCGACTGCGAGATTCTTCTCCCGCTGTACCGCGAATACGGGACGGGGATGTTTGAGAAGCTCGACGCAGAATTTGCCTGTATCATTTACGACGGGGAGACGAAGGAGTATATTGCCGCCCGCGATCCGATAGGAATCCGCCCTCTGTATTACGGATATGATAAAAACGGAGTTATCCTGTTTGCAAGCGAACCGAAAAATCTTACAGGCATCGCGGAAAGGATCATGCCGTTTCCTCCGGGCTGCTTTTACAGAAGGGGCGAATTTATACCTTATACGGATATTACGGCGTCAGAGATAGTCTGCTATGACGATCTGGATACTGTCTGCCGGAAGATTCACGATAAACTGACGGCGGGAGTGGAAAAGAGGCTAGTGGCGGACGCCAGGGTAGGCTTCCTTCTGTCAGGAGGTCTGGATTCCTCCCTCGTATGCGCGATTGCCGCCAGAAAAAGCAAGACGCCGCTTAAGACATTTGCTATAGGAATGAGTGAGGATGCAATCGACCTGAAGTATGCCCGTCAGGTGGCAGAATATATCGGAAGTGATCACAGAGAGGTCTATATGACGCCAGAAGAAGTCATTTCTTCGCTGAAGGATGTGATCGGTCTTCTGGGAACGTACGATATTACTACGATACGCGCCAGTATGGGCATGTACCTCGTCTGCAAGAGTATTCATGAGACGTCAGACATCCGCGTGATTCTGACGGGCGAGATCTCTGATGAACTGTTCGGGTATAAGTATACAGATTTTGCGCCGGATGCGCAGGCCTTCCAGGAGGAGGCGAAAAAGAGAATCCGCGAGCTTCATATGTACGACGTTCTGCGTGCCGACAGGTGCATTTCCGTGAACTCTCTGGAAGCCCGCGTTCCCTTTGGAGATCTTGATTTTGTGCGCTATGTGATGTCGGTAGATCCGGAGAAGAAGCTGAACCGTTATGGAAAAGGAAAGTATCTGCTCCGGCGTGCCTTTGAGGAGGGAGCTTATCTTCCGCAGGAGATCCTGTGGAGAGAAAAGGCGGCGTTTTCCGATGCGGTGGGCCATTCGATGGTGGATTATCTGAAGGAGTACGCAGAACAGAAATATACAGACGAAGAGTTTGAAGAAAAGGCGGCAAGGTATGAGTATGCGCGCCCATTTACGAAGGAATCCCTTCTTTACAGAGAAATCTTTGAGGAAGCTTATCCGGGGCAGGCTCAGATGGTGGCGGGCTTCTGGATGCCGAACAAGGAATGGGAGGGCTGCGATGTGGACGATCCTTCGGCAAGGGTTCTTTCCAATTACGGAGACAGCGGAAAATAATAAAGGGAGGATAAAATGACAAAATATATATTTGTGACAGGAGGGGTCGTATCCGGTCTGGGGAAGGGCATTACAGCCGCTTCCCTTGGACGGCTTCTGAAGGCGAGAGGACTTAAGGTAGCCGCTCAGAAGCTGGATCCATATATCAATGTGGATCCCGGAACCATGAGCCCTTATCAGCATGGAGAAGTGTATGTGACGGAGGACGGAGCGGAGACGGATCTGGATCTTGGCCACTACGAGCGTTTTATAGACGAGGACTTAAATAAATATTCTAACCTTACGACGGGAAAAGTCTACTGGAATGTTCTGAATAAAGAGAGAAGAGGAGAGGAGAGTATCTAGGTTCGACGGTTCAGGTCATTCCCCACATTACGAATGAAATCAAGGAGTTTGTCTACCGGGTAGGAAGGACGACAGAGGCGGATGTGGTAATTACAGAGATCGGTGGTACAATAGGCGACATGGAATCGCAGCCGTTTCTGGAGGCAGTCCGCCAGATTTCACTGGAGACAGGGCGGGAGAACAGCATGTTTATCCATGTGACGCTTGTACCGTATCTTCAGGGATCGGGAGAGCACAAATCCAAGCCTACGCAGCATTCGGTAAAGGAGCTTCAGGGAATGGGGATTCATCCCGACATGATTGTGCTGCGCTGCGACGAGCCTCTTGAAAAAGATATTTTCCGGAAAATAGCCCTGTTCTGCAATGTGAAGGAGGACTGCGTGATTGAAAATATTACGCTGCCCAATCTGTATGAGGCGCCCTTAATGCTGGAAAAATCAGATTTCTCCGCCGTTGTCTGCCGGAGGCTTGGCATAGAGGCTCCCAGTCCGGATCTTGAAGATTGGGTAAAGATGACGGAGCGCATCCGGGAGAGAGCCTGCTATGTGGAAATCGGTCTGGTGGGTAAATACGTGGGACTCCACGACGCATACCTGTCCGTAACGGAAGCACTTCGCCATGCGGGCTATTTTCACAATGCCCATGTCAGAATTCACTGGATTGATTCGGAAGAGCTGACAGCGGAAAATGTGGAGGACAAACTGGCGGGGTTGGACGGAATTCTTGTGCCGGGCGGCTTTGGAAACCGCGGCGTAGAAGGAATGATTCTGGCGGCAAAATACGCAAGGGAAAAGGAGTTTCCGTATCTGGGAATCTGCCTTGGAATGCAGATTGCAGTGATAGAATTTGCACGAAACGCAGCGGGGATAGAAGACGCCAATTCGGGAGAATTTGACGAGCTCTGCGCGCATAAGGTAATCGATTTTATGCCGGGTCAGAGCGACGATATCGACAAGGGAGGCACTCTCCGTCTCGGAGCCTGCCCCTGCAGCATCCGTCCGGGAACGACGATGGAACGCTGCTACAGGGCTTCCCAGATAAGCGAGCGCCACAGACACAGATACGAGTTCAACAACGAATACAGGAAGATGCTGGAGGAGAAAGGACTCGTCTGCAGCGGGACGTCCCCGGACGGCAGGCTTGTAGAGACGGTAGAGCTGACGGAAAAGCCCTTTTATGTAGGCGTGCAGTTTCATCCGGAATTTAAAAGCCGTCCGAACAGGCCGCACCCGCTTTTTAAAGGATTTATCGGGGCGGCTTTGGAGAAGGCTCAGGAGAAGACTCTTGAGAAGAGAGGAGAAAGGCAATGAGCATAGGAGAGGAATGCGGCGTATTTGGGGTGACGGCGCCAAAGATCTGTCAGGTGGCGGAAACGGTCTACTATGGATTGTATGCCCTGCAGCACAGAGGACAGGAGAGCTGCGGAATCGTCGTGAATGACGATGGACTGTTCGCGTCTCATAAGGATCTCGGTTTGGTGGGAGAGGTGTTTTCCCGGGAGATACTGGCGCGCTTTCCGGAAGGCAGGATGGCTGTGGGGCATGTGCGCTACGGAACGACGGGAGCAACTGACAGAAATAACTGTCAGCCCATAGAGGTTAATCATCAGAAAGGACGGATGGCTCTCGCACATAACGGAAACCTGTCCAACGCCTTCGAACTGAGAAATGAGCTTGAGCTTGCAGGAGCTATTTTTCATACGACGAGCGATACGGAGACGATAGCCTACATGGTTACAAGAGAGCGGCTGAAGGCAGCCTCCATCGAGGAGGCGCTGTGCCGTGCGATGTACGTTCTGGAAGGGGCGTATTCGATTGTACTGATGTCGCCGCAAAAGCTCCTGTGCGCCCGGGATCCTTATGGCTTTCGTCCCCTGTGCTATGGGAAGACGGAGGACGGAAGCTATATCATAGCGTCTGAAAGCTGCGCGATACAGGCTGTGGGAGGGGAGGTAATACGGGACGTAGAGCCGGGGGAGATTCTTGTTTTCTCGGGAAAAGAACCGGTCTCTATCCGAGAACACTGCAAAAAGCGGGAGAAAAAGCTCTGCGTTTTCGAGCACATTTATTTTGCGCGTCCCGATTCACGGATAGACGGCGTATCGGTACAGGCTTCACGTATCCGTGCAGGCAGAATACTTGCGCAGGAGTCTCCGTGCCGCGCGGATCTGGTGATTGGAGCTCCAGATTCCGGGCTTGACGCGGCTCTTGGCTTCAGCCGGGAATCTGGGATTTCCTATGGCGTCGGTCTTATAAAGAATAAATACATAGGAAGAACCTTCATATCGCCCGGGCAGCAGGAGCGTCTTGACAGCATAAGGATTAAGCTGTCCGTGGTGGAGGAAAGCGTACGGGGCAGGAGGATCGTTCTTGTGGACGATTCCATTGTAAGAGGAAACACAATGGGGCGCGTGGTACGGCTGCTCAGGGAAGCGGGGGCAGAGGAGGTTCATGTGCGCGTTTCCTCTCCGCCCTTTCTGCATCCCTGTTATTACGGAACGGACATCGATTCGGAGGAACACCTTATCGCCAGCCGCCATACGCAGGAAGAAATCCGAAACTTAATAGGAGCCGATTCTCTGGGCTATTTTCCGGGACACAGGCTGGCGGAGCTGACGGAAGGAGGAGGCTTCTGCAGCGCCTGTTTCGACGGAAATTATCCTACCAGAGTGCCTGTAGATATAAGAAAAGACAGGTTTGAAAAAAGAATTTCGGAGAAAGAGTAAAGAAAATCATAAAGCGGCAGAAATGGTGATTGCGGTAAATAAATTCTCAGCCCTCGGTTTCATTTGAAATCGGGGGCTGTTTTTAACTGTTTCTTAACAGCAGCAGGGAAGGTCTTTTTCCCGTTTTAATTTCTCTTGTGCTACCCTGTAGGCGTAAGGAGGAATGGAACATGTCGGTTGTATTAAAAATGATAAAAACAATTAACGAGTGTATGGAGCTTCACATAGAACATTGTGCATTCAAACATCCGTATTTATTCTTTTTTGAGCTGTTTATCGGAATGCCGGTTTGTGCGCTCGCGGCAGCATTTTTCTTTGCAGTCATTATTACAGTGCCAATAGCTCTGGTTTTTGGATGGTTGTAAAACTTTAATGTAGCATTAAAAAATACGGCATTCTTTATGAAAACTTAATGAAGATGAAACGAATCCTTAGCCCAATTTCATAAGGGTGTGTGTAAAATAGCAAAGGAAGTAAGACAAAAGGAGGAAAAGAATGATGTTAGATATTATCATGCTGGCTGTTCTGGCTGTTTGCTGCGGAGCAATTTTTCTGCTTGTTCAATGGTGTTATAAACAAACCGAATCGGAGGAATAGGAA
>CAUWNO010000102.1:0-8034 GCA_963559965.1 uncultured Lachnospiraceae bacterium
CCGCTTTTTCCGCATAAAATCAAGATTTTTGCTTACCCCTCTTAGGTTGCAAAGTTCCCTTATATTGTAACGTATTTATACCCTTTTGCCAAATAATTATTTTACCCTACTCAGCAAACATACCGTCTCCACATGCCCCGTCCCCGGGAACATATCCACACCCACAGCCTTCTCCACCCTGTAGCCTCTGGTCTGCAGAAGCTCCAGATCCCTTACAAGGCTCGTCGGTTTGCAGCTGATATAGACGATGCGGTCCACACCAAAATCAATAATCTTCTGCAGGGCTTTGGGATGAATGCCGTCGCGGGGCGGATCAAGGACGATGAGATCCGGTTTGTCTGTAAGCTCGTCAATCACCTTCAGGACGTCTCCTGCGAGGAAGGTACAGTTGGACAAACCGTTCAGTCTGGCGTTGACCTTGGCTGCCTCAACGGCTTCCTCTACAATCTCCACTCCTACGACTTTTTCAGCGACAGGAGCAAGAATCTGAGCAATCGTTCCTGTACCGCTGTAAAGATCAAAGACAACGCGGTCTTTTGTATCGCCAATGTAGCTGCGTGCCGTTTCGTATAAAACTTCCGCGCCCAGGGAATTCGTCTGGAAGAAGGAAAACGGGGATATCTTGAAGCGCAGTCCCAGCAGCTCTTCATAAAAATAGTCTCTTCCAAACAAAAGCTCCGTTCTGTCGTTCTGTACGATATCTGCAAGACTGTCGTTGTATGTATGAAGAATTCCGACAATCTCACCATCCAGCTTAAGAGCGCGCAGGCGCTCTGTCCACTCTTTGTCGGAAGCCTGACACTGCGTGGTTGTTACAAGATCTACGAGAATTTCTCCTGTACGCGCTCCCTTGCGCACAAGAAGATGGCGCAGATACCCCTCGTGGCGCAGTCTGTGATAAAAAGGCAGACCCTGACTGCGGAAATATTCGAGTACGCAGGTCAGAATTTTCCGGTAATCTTCATCCACGATCTGGCAGTTGTCTACTGTCTCAATATCATAAAAGCTGCCGCGTCTATGCATTCCAAGGGACAGCGGTCCGTCTTTCTCCTCATCACCAAAGGAAAATTCCATCTTATTCCGATATTCGAGACGCCTGGGACTCTCCTTGACTCCCTCGAAAAGGTAGGGATATCCGATCGCTTTATCAAGCAGCTCTTTGAGCTGGCTGGTTTTCAGTTTTATCTGCTCCTCGTAGGGAAGAGTCTGATAAGTACAGCCGCCGCAGCGCTCAAAATGAGGGCAGGGGGACGACGCCTCCAGTGGAGACGGCTCGATGACTTCCAGAAGCTGTCCTTCGCACACGCCTTTCCTTACGCGGCGGACCCGGAAGCGAACTTTCTGACCTGGTAATGTATTTTTTACCTGTACACGCTGATCTTCTGCTTTTACAATTCCTCGGTTGGGGAATTCCGTCTTTTCAACGATTCCCTCGTAAATCTCTCCTTTTTTCATAATCTCTCCTGTATTCTGATTCTCTATTTTTCGATAAGCCGTACCTGAGTTCCGGCAGTCTTTCTGCTTCTGCGCTCATAAAAAGGGTGTCTCAAAATGACTTTGGGACACCCTTCTCTCCTGCTTTTCGTTCCGTCTTCCGTCTCTTCTGTGCGGTCAGGCTTCTGCCGCCCAAAAGAAATCCGCACTCCTATTCTTCCTCGCCGTCATCAAAGAAGTCGTCGTCAAAATCGTCGTCGAAATCATCTTCAAAATCATCCAGATAAGAGGGAGTAAAGAAGCGGTATACCGCATATGCAATTCCTGCAACAGCTGCTACGGCTCCAATGACAGCCAATACCCAAAGTACGGTATTCTTGCTCTTTTCTTCCGCTTCCTTCTTATGAAGCAGATCGTTCAGTTTCGTTGCCGTAAGAAAATCTTCCATTTTATTCATCGCTCATACTTCCTTTCCGTAATCTGAAGCTCGCGCTTCCTGAATATCCTTATTATATCACAAACAGCATGGAAATACTATCATTTCCGAAATCTTTTTCTTCCTCTCCCGCCGTCTCTTTTTTCTGTTTTAAAATGTCTTTCTTCTTTTTACAGTTTTTTAAGCTTTGCAAAAGAGGCAAACAGGCGTTTTACACCAGCGCTGTCAAAATCGACGCGTACCTCGTAATCCTTGCCTCCTTCTGTAATGTCGAGAACCGTCCCTTCTCCGAACTTGATATGGCGGACGCGGTCGCCGGGACCATATTCCAGATGATCTGCCTTTTTTACTGCATACTGCCGTGTCTCAAAGGGCTTGGAGCGAAGATTCTGCCTTGCTTCCAGAAATGCCATCTTCCTCTGCTGCTCTTTCTGCTGGCGTTCCTCTCTTGCGCGCTGTCCGGGACTTTCAGCCCTCACGTCAAGATCCTCCTGCGGAATTTCACGGACAAACCGGGAGACCTGATTGTACTGTGTCTCGCCGCGTATCATTCTCTGCCTTGCCGCCGTCAGGGTAAGCTCTTTCTGCGCGCGGGTAATTCCCACATAGCAGAGACGTCTTTCCTCTTCCACCTCTTCCTGGGGATTATCTGCCATAATAGACATATAGCTTGGAAAAAGGCCTTCCTCCATACCTGCCATATAGACATAGGGAAATTCCAGTCCCTTTGCACTGTGAAGCGTCATCAGAACCACATGATTGCTTTCTTCCTCAAGATTGTCAATATCTGCCACAAGGGCTACTTCCTCAAGAAATCCGCTAAGAGAAGGCTCTTCTGCATTATCATCATATCCCTTTACCTTACTGATAAGCTCATTAATGTTTTCAATTCTTGCCTGCGCCTCGTCCGTCCCCTCCAGCTCCAGTTCTCTGACATAGCCTGTTTCCTCAATAACGCCTTTCAAAATGTCGCTGACCGTTCCCATCTCCTGCTTTGCACGGAGCGTCTGAATCAGGACTGTAAAGGGAAGAATCTTTGTCCCTCCCCGCCCGATTCCGGGAATATCGCCTGCCTGAAGGAGAGCGTCATAAAAGCTGATTCCGTAGGCGGAGGCATAATCTCCTACACGGTTCAAAGTCGCAGCTCCGATTCCTCTTTTGGGAACATTGATAATACGGCGTACTGCTATCTCATCACGCCCGTTATCTATCGTTTTCAGATAAGCAAGAAGATCTTTTATCTCCTTTCGTGCATAAAAGTTTACGCCTCCGATAATCTTATAGGGAATATTCGCATAAATCAGTTTTTCCTCAAAAAGACGCGACTGTGCATTGGTACGGTAAAGAACCGCATGATCCCTGTACTCGGCTTCGCCCTTCTGGATATGGCTTGAAATATTTCCAATAATATGTTCCGCCTCTTCAAATCCATTCTGAAACTGCCGGAAATGAACCGGCGCTCCCAGCTCATTTTCTGTCCACAGGCGCTTTTCCTTACGTCCTGCATTATTCCGAATCACATCATTTGCCGCCTGCAGAATGTTTCCTGTAGAACGGTAGTTCTGCTCCAGCTTGATGACTTTTGCCTCCGGATATACCTTTTCAAAATTCAGGATATTGCCGATATTTGCTCCGCGAAACTTGTAAATGGACTGGTCGTCGTCTCCTACAACACAGAGATTACGGTACTTGGAAGCCAGAAGACTGACCAGACGAAACTGCGCTGTATTCGTATCCTGATATTCGTCTACCATAATATAACGGAAACGCTCCTGATAATTATCCAGCACCTCCGGACAATTCTGAAACAGCTCTACTGTTTTCATAATCAAATCGTCAAAATCCAGTGCGTTATTCCTGCGAAGCTGAGCCTGATACTCCTTGTACGCTGACGCCACTCTCTGCCTGTGGTAGTCTCCTCCTGCATTCAGTTCCATCTCCACAGGACCGATAAGCTCATCCTTTGCTTTTGAAATAACTCCCAGCAGCATTTTTTCTTTAAAAATCTTCGTATCAATTTCCAGCTTCTTGCATACTTCCTTCATCAGAGATTTCTGGTCGTCTGCATCGTAGATAGAAAAAGACGTGTCAAAGCCAAGACGGTCAATATGGCGGCGCAGAATCCGTACACATGCCGAATGGAAGGTGCTGACCCAGACGCTTTCGCTTCCCATTCCCACAATTTTATCTACACGCTCACGCATTTCCCCTGCCGCCTTATTTGTAAAAGTAATGGCAAGAATATTCCAGGGATTTACTCCCTGCTCTATCAGATAAGCCACCCTGTGCGTGAGCACGCGGGTTTTTCCGGAACCGGCTCCAGCCAAAATCAGAAGCGGCCCTTCTGTATGAAGCACCGCTTCTTTCTGCTCCGGATTTAAAATATCATAATTATTCATAATCCGTTCTCTTTCTTCTTATGCTCTGTTCTTATGCTTTGCTCTGCTGCGCTATTTTTATATGCCTTCTTATAAAAACTGCACAGCAGGCTTCCTTTCTCCGGCGCTATATCAGCTTCTGCCCGCAGTTGGCGCAGAAATTTGCTCCGTTTGTCCTGGCTCCGCAGTTCGGACAGAAATTGGGAACTGTATTTCCCGATCCTGGCTGCATCTGGGGCTGACTTCCTGCCTGCCTGTTCATCTGAGATACCATCTGCTGCCCCATAGCCATTCCCATAGAGATTCCTGCCATATCGGCAGCCGTTCCTCCGCCTCTTCCATTCATCATAGATTCTGCCATGGAAGCCTGCTGGAAACGGCCCATATCTCCTATCATACTCTGAGCCGCTACCTTTTCTGCCATCTTCTGTATCTCCGGCGGATAATTAAAGCTTGAAATGGCAAAGCTGCTGATCGTAATGCCGATTTTCTGCATGTCCATATCCAAATCTTCCTGAATACCGCGTCCTATCTCTGCCGCATTTACCTGAAGATTAAACATGTCTTTTCCTTCTCTGCCTATCCACTTCATCAGAAGCTGATCGAGCATGGAAGTAATTCTCTCTTTTACTTCTTCCACTGTAAACTGAAGCTTAATTCCCGCCACCTTATCTATCAGCGCGTCGTAATCTGTCACCTTACAGGTAAAGGTTCCAAAGGAACGTATCGGCATTCCACCGGGAAGTCCCGGAGACGGAATCAGTACCGGGCTTTTCGTTCCCCATTTCACAAGAACCTCCTTCGTATTAATAAAGAGAACCTCTGCCCGAAGTCCGCTGTTAAAACCAAACCGAAAGCCTTTCAAAGATGAAAGAAAAGGAATAATCTCTGATTCGATATCGTAACTTCCCTCATCCCGGAAAATTCCTTCCACACGGCCGTTATAAAGAAAAACGGCGTCCTGCCCGGGTCTTATAATCAGGCGGCTTCCCTTTTTGATTTCTTTATTGCTCCATTTCCAGAACAGTACGTCATCCCGGAATTCCTGCCATTCTACTACATTGGCGAACTGTCCGCCGAATAATCCCATGACCGCTCCTCCTTCTCATTTTCCATATCCTCTGTATAAAGGCAGGCATACTCTGTCTGTACCTCCTGCCGAAGAGCTGACTTCATCATATCCTTTCCTTCACTGAACCAGAACAGCAAAGCGAGCGCCAGCAGAACTGCCGCAACGATACCTGCTATTTTAGCAGGACTTTTCGGATAATCGCCTTCGACGCTTCCGCTCTGTCCGTTAATCATCACATGATACTTCTTTCCCTTATAGGTATAAGCCGTTGTATAAACAGGAAGAAGTACGTGCTTATATGTTTCGTTCTGGTACTGCGGCTGTATACGGACGTCCCGCACATCATCATAACGGCTGAGCACATCATTTGCCGCCATAGCCTCCAGCTCACTCTCCATGGTCCGGAGCGCTTCTCTGTGCGCGTCCTCCAGATCGACCGTATAACATTCCGCAGCATAACCGGAAAGATACTCCGGCGCATACGACGCCACCTGCTTTGTACCAAAGCATCCCGCCCGCCGCAGAAGTTCTCTGTCAATCTTTTCTGACGCCGGAACAAGCACATCGTCGAAATTTTTTCTAATCGTTCCGGAGGTCGGATACCAGTCTGTCACAACCTGATGTATCATCTTTCCATCCTGCCCCCGTCTTGTCACGGTTCTTCTTCTGCCGCCCATAGCGGAGTACCGCGCCTGCGCTCCCGCGTCGAAGGTCCAGTAGGGCAGATAAACTCCCTGAAGTCTCTCTCTCTGATAAAGATGCTTCAGCTCTCCCGGAGCCATCCAGCGCCCCTTCAGCCATCTGTGGAACAGCTCTCCGACTCTCTCCCTGTCTACCTGAAATGGCAGTACCCCGTCTGGAATCACAGCATCCTCCTGCTTTCCTGCCAGCACATAGCTGGACCCGCAGTAAGGACACTCTGTAGCCGTGCTTTCCGGCTCAACCTCTATTTTCGCTCCGCAGCCGCGGCATTCCATGGTCTGCGTCGTTTTCTCTTCCGCCCGCACGGTCTGCATGGCATGCTGAGTCAGCCTGTGCTCTTCAATCCTTTCTGCCTCATTTACAATCGGAATCACCGTATCGCAGTTCGGGCATTTCAGGCTCTGGCTTGCCACATCAAACTCCATAACGCCGCCGCAATTCTCGCAGTAAAATATTCTGTCATCCATAAAGTCTCTTACCTGTTACAATCCCATCTTCGCTTTCAATGCTGCCAGCTCATCGTCCACGGCAAGCGTACTTTCGTCTGTATCATATTTTGCCGCCAGATCATCGATGCTGTCGCCTGTGCTGTTCAGCTCTGCCATCGCATTCGCCTCATCGAGCATTTTATCCGCTTTCTCTTCCATTCGGTCAAACGCAGCCATCGCATCTCCTGCTCCTGCCATGCCGGAGGTCATTCTGTTCATCTTTTCCTGCGTCTTGGCTACCGCCATCTTCGCCTTAACGGCTTCTCTTCTCGCCTGCAGGCTCTCCATATCTTTTACAAGCTTATCGTGCATCTCCTTCATTCTGGCTGCATTTGTCTGCGCCAGCGCATAAGCCTGCTTCAGGCTTTCCTGCTTCTGCGTCAGCTGAACCTTCTTCTCAAGAAAACGTCTCGCATCTGCATCATTTCCTGCAAGAAGCGCCTTCTCCGCATAACGCTGCATCTTCTCCGCATCCTGTACGCATTCGTCAAGCTCTCTCTTTGCCTTCGCCTCAGCTGCCATCACTGCCGCCGTCTCAGCCTTGACTTTCCCAAGATCACTCTCTACGTCCCTCAGGTACTCGTCAATCATTTTCTCCGGATCTTCTGCGCGGTCAAGAAGCGCGTTGATATTTGCCGACATAATATCCCCAAATCTTTTTAAAATGTTTGCCATACCCTGTATCCTCCTGTGGATTCTGTAAAATATTTTAAACGCAGAGCCAGACCCGAAAGGTCTGCAGACATTCTCTTCGCCTCTTTGTTTCATTTTATTATAGTACATTTTTCTTTCCCTGTCATTTACTTTTCACAGGCTTAAAAAATTTTTAAATATTTGTCCCTTGTCATATAGTTTTTAATACTATATAATAAGTTTTGAGGTGATTTTATGACAATAGACAAACAGAACCTTCTGGAGAGCATTCTGGAAAGTCTGAGCAGAATCGACTATATTAAGCCGGAGGACGTACCCGGCATTGATCTTTATATGGACCAGGTCACTACTTTCATGGACAGTCAGCTGAAATCCTCCAAACGCTATGAGGATGATAAGATTCTGACAAAAACCATGATTAATAACTATGCAAAGAACCATCTGCTTCCTCCTCCCGACAGGAAAAAATACTCACGGGAGCATATGCTTCTTCTCATTTTTATTTACTATTTTAAAAATATTCTTTCCATTAATGATATTCAAAATCTTCTCTCGCCGCTGACCGAGCGGTACTTCCATACCGACCATGATTTTCAGCTTGATCGGATTTATAATGAAGTTTTCAGCCTGGAAAAAGAGCAGATTGAAGTGATGAAGCAGGATCTAATTCAGAAATACAGCATTTCTGAAAAAACCTTTGAAGACGCTCCCGATGAGGAAAAGGATTTTCTTCAGCTCTTTTCCTTCATCTGTATGCTGAGCTTTGATGTTTATGTAAAAAAACAGGTAATAGAAAAACTTATTGATCAGCTTCCCCATCCAGAGAAAAAAGAGAAGAAAAAGAAAGAGGCTGAATAAGCCTCTTTCTTA
>CAUWNO010000103.1:0-7926 GCA_963559965.1 uncultured Lachnospiraceae bacterium
CGCTGTACAGCAGACCATTTTTCATCTGCCTTACAGCGCTCCTCTGAAAGTTATTTCTTTTCACTGCCTTGCAGCAGCTTTATCTCTTTATTCTTCTGTGCTCTCTGCCACAGCTTCCAGCTCTTCTGCGGAATCCTCTGTCAGATCAAGCTCCTCCTCAAGGTCCAGCTCTTCATCAAGATCTTCCATCTCCTGAATATCTGTGTCAAGCTTTACGTTGCGGTAACGCTTCATACCGGTTCCAGCCGGAATCAGCTTACCGATAATTACGTTCTCCTTCAGACCGATCAACGGGTCTACCTTACCCTTGATAGCCGCCTCTGTAAGAACCTTTGTCGTCTCCTGGAAGGATGCTGCTGAGAGGAAGGAATTGGTTGCAAGAGACGCCTTTGTGATACCCAGCATAACCTGCTTTCCTTCTGCCGGCTGCTTTCCTTCTGCCTCAAGCTGCTCGTTCATTTCCTCGAAGTCCAGAATATCTACCAGTGTACCCGGCAGGAAATCGCTGTCTCCGTTGTCCTCGATACGAACCTTTTTCAGCATCTGGTGTACAATCATCTCGATGTGCTTGTCGTTGATTTCTACACCCTGCAGACGGTATACGCGCTGTACCTCGCGGATCATATAATCCTGTACGGCACGGACTCCCTTAATCTTCAGAATATCATGCGGATTTACGCTACCCTCTGTCAGCTCGTCACCTGCCTCAAGAACCTGGCCGTCCTGAACCTTGATACGGGAACCGTAGGGAATCAGGTAAGTCTTAGTCTCGCCGTCAGCGCTTGTCACCTGAATCTCACGCTTTTTCTTTGTATCCAGAATGGTAACAGTACCCGGAATCTCTGTGATAATCGCAAGTCCCTTCGGCTTTCTTGCCTCGAAAAGCTCCTCGACACGGGGAAGACCCTGTGTGATATCGCCTCCGGCAACGCCTCCTGTATGGAAGGTACGCATCGTAAGCTGTGTACCCGGCTCTCCGATAGACTGAGCTGCAATAATACCTACAGACTCTCCTACCTGAACCGCCTCGCCGGTAGCCATGTTGGAACCGTAGCACTTCGCGCAGACTCCGATGTGAGACTTACATGTCAGAATCGTACGAATCTTCAGGCTGTCGAACGGATTTCCATTTGCATCCACACCAGACTTGATGATAGCGGCTGCACGCTTCGGCGTAATCATATGATTTGCCTTTACAATGATATTTCCGTCCTTATCCTTAATCGTCTCGCAGGAGAAACGTCCTGTGATACGCTCCTGAAGGCTCTCAATCTCTTCTTTTCCGTCCATAAAGGCTTTCACTACCATGCCCGGAATCTCATCCTTGCCTTCGCAGCAGTCTACCTCATGGATAATCAGCTCCTGAGAAACGTCTACAAGACGTCTTGTCAGGTAACCGGAGTCAGCCGTACGAAGAGCCGTATCGGACAGACCTTTACGCGCTCCGTGAGCAGACATGAAGTACTCCAGTACGTCAAGACCTTCACGGAAGTTGGACTTGATAGGAAGCTCGATGGTGTGACCTGTCGTATCCGCCATCAGTCCTCGCATACCTGCAAGCTGCTTGATCTGCTTGTCAGAACCACGGGCTCCGGAATCAGCCATCATATAAATGTTGTTGTAACGATCCAGACCGTCCAGCAGCGCCTTGGTAAGCACGGCGTCCGTATCCTTCCAGGTCTCAACAACCTCTTTGTAACGCTCTTCTTCTGTAATCAGACCACGCTTATAGTTGCGCGTAATCTTATCTACCGTATTCTGCGCCTTCTGGATCAGCTCCGGCTTCTCCGGCGGCACAGTCATATCGGAAATGGAAACGGTCATCGCCGCACGCGTGGAATACTTATATCCCATCGCCTTGATATCATCCAGAACTTCTGCTGTTCTGGTAGCTCCATGCGTATTGATAACCTTCTCCAGAATCTGCTTCAGACCCTTCTTTCCTACATGGAAGTCAACCTCAAGCTTCAGCTCGTTGCCCGGAATCGTACGATCCACAAAGCCAAGATCCTGCGGAAGAATCTCATTGAAGATGAAGCGTCCCATTGTAGATTCAATAATATCAGAAATCTCCGTTCCGTCAGCCAGAGTCTTGGACACGCGCACTTTAATGCGGGACTGCAGACGGATGACTCCATTCTCATAAGCAAGAATTGCCTCGTTTACGCTCTTGAAGAACTTTCCTTCTCCTTCGATACCGGGACGTTCCTGTGTCAGGTAATAGATACCCAGGACCATATCCTGAGACGGTACGGCTACAGGGCCTCCGTCAGACGGCTTCAGAAGGTTGTTCGGTGAAAGAAGGAGGAAACGGCACTCTGCCTGAGCCTCTACAGACAGCGGCAGATGCACAGCCATCTGGTCTCCGTCGAAGTCCGCGTTGAACGCTGTACAAACGAGCGGATGAAGCTTAATCGCCTTACCTTCTACCAGGATCGGCTCAAATGCCTGAATTCCAAGACGGTGCAGCGTAGGAGCACGGTTCAGCATAACAGGATGCTCCTTAATAACCTCCTCAAGCACATCCCATACCTCAGGCTGTACCTGACGCTCTACCATCTTCTTTGCACTCTTGATATTATGCGCAGTTCCGTTCTGCACCAGCTCCTTCATAACAAAGGGCTTAAACAGCTCAATCGCCATTTCCTTGGGCAGACCGCACTGGTAAATCTTCAGCTCGGGACCAACCACGATAACGGAACGTCCGGAGTAGTCTACACGCTTTCCAAGCAGGTTCTGACGGAAACGTCCGGACTTACCTTTCAGCATGTCAGACAGGGATTTCAGGGCGCGGTTTCCGGGACCTGTTACAGGACGACCTCTTCGTCCGTTGTCGATCAGGGCGTCTACCGCTTCCTGAAGCATACGCTTCTCGTTGCGCACGATGATATCCGGCGCTCCCAGCTCCAGCAGTCTCTTCAGACGGTTGTTGCGGTTGATAATTCTTCTGTATAAATCATTCAGGTCAGAGGTTGCAAAACGTCCTCCGTCCAGCTGTACCATAGGACGCAGATCGGGCGGAATAACCGGGATTGCATCGAGAATCATCCATTCCGGCTTATTTCCTGAACCGTTGAATGCCTCTACAACCTCCAGACGCTTGATGATACGCGCACGCTTCTGTCCGCTTGCATCACGAAGACCCGCTTTCAGTTCAGCAGAATCCTTCTCCAGGTCAATCGCCTGAAGAAGCTCTTTTACTGCCTCGGCTCCCATTCCCACACGGAAACGGTTACCGTATTTTTCACGCATATCCTGGTATTCTTTCTCGCTCAGCACCTGCTTGTACTGAAGCTCTGTATCTCCTGCATCCAGAACGATGTAGGATGCAAAATAGAGCACCTTCTCCAGAGTACGCGGAGACAGGTCGAGAATCAGACCCATACGGCTGGGAATTCCTTTAAAGTACCAGATATGAGATACCGGCGCTGCCAGCTCAATATGACCCATACGCTCACGACGTACATTCGCCTTTGTAACCTCTACGCCGCATCGGTCGCAGACTACGCCTTTATAGCGAATCTTTTTATACTTTCCGCAGTGACACTCCCAGTCCTTGCTCGGTCCGAAGATACGTTCGCAGAAAAGTCCGTCTTTTTCCGGTTTTAAGGTTCTGTAATTAATGGTTTCCGGCTTCTTTACCTCGCCTCTGGACCACTCCCGGATTTTTTCCGGAGACGCAAGTCCAATCCGAATCGCATCAAAGGTCATCGGCTGATATACCGGTTGATTCGTTGTTTCTGGCATGAATGGCACTCCCTTCCTTATTCTTCTTCGTAATCATCTTCGAAGTCTGCGAAATCATCCTCGTCAGCTTCCTCCTGGACGTCTACCAGTTCTTCGCCTTCAAACTCCTGCTTGCTGAAGCCATACTCCCCGAAGGATTCCTCCTCCTTGTTGTAATGTCTGTCGCCCTCGATAATCGAACGCAGATCTACTTCGCCGTAGTCGCTTGTCTCCATGATTTCAACTTCTGTATTATCATCCCTCAGTACTCTTACGTCGAGACCCAGTGACTGAAGCTCTTTCAGCAGTACCTTGAAGGATTCGGGAATACCCGGCTCCGGAATGTTATCGCCCTTGATAATGGCCTCGTAAGTCTTCACACGTCCAATCACATCGTCAGACTTCACAGTCATAATCTCCTGCAGTGTGTAGGATGCGCCGTACGCCTCAAGCGCCCACACCTCCATCTCTCCGAAACGCTGTCCTCCGAACTGTGCCTTTCCTCCCAGCGGCTGCTGTGTTACGAGGGAGTACGGTCCGGTAGAACGGGCATGAATCTTATCGTCTACCAGGTGATGCAGCTTCAGGTAATGCATGTGTCCGATTGTTACGGGGCTGTCGAAGTATTCTCCCGTACGTCCGTCACGCAGCCGCACCTTACCGTCTCTGGAAATCGGAACTCCCTTCCAGAGATTTCTGTGTTCTCTGTTCTCTGACAGATACTCCATTACTTCGGGAAGCAGCTCTTCTTTATGTCTGCTCTCAAAGGTATCTCCCGTCCACGCTTCGCCGCAGGCGGTCGTATCTCTTCCCTCCGCTCTCCAGCTCTCTGCTTCCTGCTCGTCAAAGGGCAGGTTTGCATAGTCGTTTGCCAGATCCAGAGTATCCATAATATCATTCTCGTTTGCTCCGTCAAATACAGGCGTAGCCACGTTAAATCCAAGTGCCTTTGCTGCCAGACTCAGATGAATCTCCAGCACCTGTCCGATGTTCATACGGGACGGCACGCCCAGCGGATTCAGCACGATATCCAGCGGTCGTCCGTTCGGCAGGAAGGGCATATCCTCTACAGGAAGCACACGGGAAACAACACCCTTGTTTCCGTGACGGCCTGCCATCTTGTCGCCGACAGAAATCTTTCTCTTCTGTGCGATATAGATACGAACCGCCTGATTTACTCCCGGAGACAGCTCGTCGCCGTTCTCTCTTGTAAATACCTTTGCGTCTACGACAATTCCGTACTCACCGTGGGGTACTTTAAGGGAGGTATCTCTTACCTCGCGTGCCTTCTCGCCGAAGATAGCGCGGAGAAGTCTCTCCTCTGCCGTCAGCTCTGTCTCGCCCTTGGGCGTTACCTTTCCGACAAGAATATCGCCTGCGCGTACCTCTGCGCCGATACGGATAATTCCGCGCTCGTCAAGATCCTTGAGCGCATCGTCTCCAACGCCGGGAACGTCTCTTGTGATCTCTTCCGGTCCAAGCTTGGTATCACGGGCTTCTGCCTCATATTCCTCGATATGAACGGAAGTATAAACATCTTCCTGTACAAGGCGCTCGCTCAGAAGAACAGCGTCCTCGTAGTTGTATCCTTCCCATGTCATAAATCCGATCAGCGGATTCTTTCCAAGAGCAATCTCTCCGCCAGATGTGGACGGACCGTCTGCGATTACGTCGCCTGCCTCTACTCTGTCGCCCTTGAATACGATAGGCTTCTGATTGTAGCAGTTGCTCTGGTTACTGCGGACAAACTTTGTCAAACGGTAGGTATCCTTCGTTCCGTCGTCGCACTTAACAACAATCTCATTCGATACAGAACGCTCTACCACGCCGGCATGCTTTGCCACAACGCACACGCCGGAGTCGACTGCCGTCTTTGTCTCCATACCTGTTCCTACTACCGGAGCCTCTGTCGTCAGAAGCGGAACTGCCTGACGCTGCATGTTGGATCCCATCAGAGCACGGTTCGCGTCGTCGTTCTCCAGGAAGGGAATCAGCGCCGTAGCTACCGAGAATACCATCTTCGGAGACACGTCCATATAATCAAACATGGAACGCTCATACTCCTGCGTCTCCTCACGGTAACGACCGGATACGTTCTTGCGGATAAAATGTCCTTCCGCATCCAGAGCCTCGTTCGCCTGCGCTACATGGTAATTATCCTCCTCATCAGCCGTCATATAAACTACTTCGTCGGTAACGACCGGGTTGGCAGGATCTGTTTTATCAATCTTTCTGTACGGAGTCTCAATAAATCCGTACTCGTTGATTCTCGCGTACGTTGCAAGAGAGTTGATCAGTCCGATGTTCGGACCCTCAGGAGTCTCGATAGGACACATTCTTCCGTAATGGGAGTAGTGAACGTCTCGAACCTCGAATCCGGCACGGTCTCTTGACAGACCGCCGGGTCCCAGAGCGGAGAGACGGCGCTTATGCGTCAGCTCGCCAAGCGGGTTGTTCTGATCCATAAACTGGGACAGCTGGGAAGAACCAAAGAATTCCTTTACAGCAGCCGTCACCGGTTTGATATTAATCAGGGACTGGGGCGTAATATTGTCCTGATCCTGCGTCGTCATACGCTCGCGGACCGTACGCTCCATTCTTGAAAGACCGATGCGGTACTGATTCTGCAACAGCTCGCCCACCGCACGGATACGACGGTTGCCCAGATGATCGATATCGTCATCATTTCCAATGCCGTACTCCAGATGAATATTGTAGTTAATGGAAGCAATAATATCTTCCTTTGTGATATGCTTCGGAATCAGCTCGTGGATATCGCGCTTTACAGCCTCTTTGATCTCCTCTTCGCTTCCGGCTTCTTCCAGTATCTTTTTCAGCGCCGGATAATATACTAACTCCGTAATTCCCAGCTCCTGCGGATCTACATCAAGGTAATGGCGCAGATCTACCATCATACTGGAAATAACGCGTACGTCTCTCTCCTCTGTCTCAATCATAACAAAGGGAACTGCCGCGTTCTGGATCTCATCCGCCATCTCGCGGGTTACCTGAGCGCCTGCCTCTGCGATAATCTCGCCTGTCTGTGTGTCTACCACATCCTCTGCAAGCACATGGCCTGTAATACGGTTGCGGAGAAGAAGCTTCTTATTAAACTTATAACGTCCTACCTTTGCCAGATCATATCTTCTCGGATCGAAGAACATGCTGGTAATCAGGCTCTCTGCGCTCTCCACTGCCAGCGGCTCGCCCGGACGGATCTTCTTGTAAAGCTCCAGGAGACCTTCCTGATAGCTCTCTGCTGTATCCTTACTCAGCGTTGCAAGAATCTTCGGCTCTTCTCCGAACAGATCCAGAATCTCCGGATTCGTACCATAACCCAGAGCACGTACAAGAACTGTTACCGGAACCTTTCTTGTACGATCCACACGGACATAGAAAATATCGTTGGAATCTGTCTCATACTCCAGCCACGCTCCGCGGTTCGGAATTACGGTACAGGAGTAAAGACCCTTTCCTACTTTATCATGATCAATCGCATAATAAATTCCGGGGGAACGAACAAGCTGACTGACAATGACACGTTCTGCGCCATTGATCACAAATGTACCTGTCTCTGTCATCAGCGGCAGGTCACCCATAAAAATTTCATGCTCATTGATTTCATCTGTCTCTTTATTGTAAAGACGTACTTTTACCTTCAGAGGAGCTGCATATGTCGCGTCTCTCTCCTTACATTCTTCAATGGTATACTTAATGTCGTCCTCACCGGTACAGAGCGTGAAGTCTACAAATTCCAGACTCAGATGTCCACTGTAATCGGCGATCGGAGAAATATCATCGAACACTTCACGAAGTCCTTCATCCAGAAACCACTGGTAGGAATCCTTCTGAACCTCTATCAGGTTCGGCATCTCCAGGACTTCTTTCTGCCTGGAATAGCTCATTCTGCAGCTTTTGCCGGTATTCACCGGACGTATTCTGTTCTTTTCCATTGACGTTCACCCCTTATTTAGTATGGAAGTTAGCTACTATTTCGTCATTTTTCATAAAATACAAATGATTTTAGAGCCTAGCTCACCACAATAGTGCATCCTACATGATAACACAGGCCCTCTTTACTGTCAAGCATTTCCTGAAAAAAAACAATACAAAAGCAACTATTCAGCCATGCGGCTGAGAAGGGCAAAACTCGGCGCAAGCTGGCTTGCAGAGAGGTTTTGTCATTCTCAGACATAGGGC
>CAUWNO010000104.1:0-7898 GCA_963559965.1 uncultured Lachnospiraceae bacterium
TTATTCCGGATTAGAAAGCAGAGCAGGACAAAATGTATTGAGAGGAAGAGACAAATGAATACTGTAATTGATTTTCTGGTCAATGATTTTTTGACTACGCCGACAATTTTAATTGGATTGTTGATTTTACTCGGATATGTACTTCAGAAGGCAGGGATTGTAAAGGCTATTACAGGTACAATCAGTGCGATGGTAGGTCTTCAGCTTATCATTTTTGGTGGAAGCCAGTTCTCGGCAGTGTTTAAGCCGATTACGACTGCCGTATGTAATGCCACCGGAATTCAGGGATATATCATGGATTCCTATGCGATGAAAGCGGCAAGCCAGGAAGCTCTTGGCGACAGATTCGGATGGATGGCATATGTATTTCTGATTGCCTTTGCTGTGAATCTTCTTCTGGTTTTCTTTGGAAAGTATACGAAAGCAAAAGGTATTTTTCTGACAGGAAATGCAGGAACAGCACATTCACAGGCGATGCTGTGGCTGATTGCGGCAAACTTCGCACTGCCGTCCGTTGCAACGATTATTCTTTCAGGTATTCTGGTAGGTGTTTACTGGGCTTATTCCACAACGTTGGCTGCGGGAGTGGTAGACGAGGTAACTGACGGAGGCGGATTCACAGTCGGACACAACCAGCAGGTAGGTATCTGGTTCTTTGGACGTCTGGCTCCGAAGCTTGCAGGAAAGAAGAAGATCGACTGCGAGGATATGGAGCTTCCGGGATGGCTGGCGATGTTCAATAACAATGTAACTTCTGTTGCAGTTCTGATGTTTGTGTTCGTGGGTCTGTTCTGTATTCCGCTTGGTATCGACGGAATCACAGAACTGGCAGGCGGAAAGCACTGGCTCGTATATCTGATTATGGTAGGTATTGAATTCTCCATGTACATGGTGATTCTTCTTCAGGGCGTTCGTATGCTTTGCTCTGAGCTGACAGCATCCTTCCAGGGAATTCAGCAGAAACTTGTGCCGAATGCGATTCCGGCAATCGACGTAGCGGCTCTGCTTCCGTTCTCCCCGAACGCAGCAACACTTGGATTTTTGTTCTGTACTCTTGGAACAGTATTTTCCATGGCGATTCTTTTCTTCAGCGGCAGCTCCATGATGATGCTTCCGGGATTTACGCCCCTGTTCTTCTCAGGCGGACCCATTGGTGTTGTGGCAAATAAAAAGGGAGGATTAAAGGCGGTTATTATCTGCTGCTTCCTGCTTGGAGTGATTCAGACCTTTGGTACCTGATGGTCAGGAATGTTTGACTTATCTACTGTATGGCCGGCTGTGATTCAGGTATTCCGCTGGATTGGAAGCCTGTTTGGAATTACGGCATAACCTTGATTTTCTTTCTACATTTTGAAAGCCTCCTGCTTCGACAGAAGCGGGAGGTACCCCTATAAAAAATAAAATTTCAGACTAGAAAAAGGAGCTGACAGTCTAATGGAAAGCGGAAAGATTAACGTATTGTTTGTATGCGGTATGGGAATGGGAACCAGTACAATGGCAGAGCTGGGCGTAAAGAATAATCTGAACAAGCTGAATATCAATGCAAACGTTCAGCATACGTCTCTGGGACAGATGGAGTCTCTGCGCGACTGGGCGGACATCATTGTAATCCTTAAAAATCTTTTTAAGCAGATTACGGTAAAAGAAGGAGAATATATTATCCCTGTGGTTAATGTTATGGATGGAAAAGGAATTGCAGCACAGATTCAGGAAATCGTTGACGAGCATTTTCCCGAGGCGAAAGGTTAAAAAACTATGAAAGCAATTATCGTATTTTATGATACGCTGAACAGACGGTATCTGCCCTGTTATAACCCGGAGTCAGATACCATCGCGCCGAACTTTACGAGACTTGCAGGACACAGCGTGCAGTTTGACAACAGTTATGTGGGGTCTATGCCCTGTATTCCGGCGCGGAGAGAGCTTCATACCGGAAGATACAATTTTCTTCACAGGGAATGGGGGCCGCTGGAACCCTTTGACGATTCTATGCCGGAACTCTTAAAGGAGAACGGGATCTATACTCATCTGATTTCCGATCATCTTCATTACTGGGAAGACGGTGGAAGCAATTACCATACCAGATATTCTTCCTGGGAAATTATCAGAGGTCAGGAGGGAGATCACTGGAAGGGCGAGAAGCAGGATCCGGAGATTCCGCCTGTTGTAAAAGTTCCTCAGAAACAGCAGGGCGGCGGTACGTCCGGTCTGTGGCGCTATGACTGGGTAAACCGTCAGTATATCCAGGAAGAGAAGGATTTCCCGCAGACACAGTGCTTTGATAAGGGCTGTGAATTTATAGAAAAGAATCATGATCAGGATAACTGGCTTCTTCATCTGGAGACCTTTGATCCGCATGAGCCGTTCTATGTTCCGCAGAAGTATCTGGATATGTATCCGGAAGACTATCACGGAAAGCATTTTGACTGGCCAAGAGGCGAGGCGGACGAAGAGCCGGAAGAGATTGCCCACTGCCGCAGGCAGTATCAGGCGCTGGTAACCATGTGCGATTACAGCCTTGGAAGAATTCTCGATCTGATGGATCGGTATCATATGTGGGAAGACACCATGCTGATTGTAGGAACCGATCATGGCTTCCTGCTGGCAGAGCACGGCTACTGGGGAAAGAATCAGATGCCTTATTATAATGAAGTGGCGCATACGCCCTTCTTTTTGTGGGACCCCAGATATAAGGAGCAGGGAGTGCGCAGACAGTCTCTGGTGCAGATGATCGACTGGATGCCGACTCTTCTTCAGTATTTCCATGTGGAAGTTCCCAAAGACGTACAGGGCAGGGCGCTTGACGAAGTGGTTCAGCATGATACGCCCAACCGTGATTATGCCATGTACGGCGTGTTCAGCGGTCATGTGAATATCACAGACGGCGATTACGCATATATGCGCGGACCTGTGCCGGATAAGGTGAACGAGGTCTATAATTATACCCTGATGCCCAGCCATATGAACAACCGTTTCAGCCCGGAAGAACTGAAGAATGCGGAGCTTGTTCCGCCGTTTTCTTTCACAAAGGGCTGTCCGCTTCTTAAAATCAAGAGTAAGGATAAATACAAAGTGGCCCGTTTCGGCACACGTCTTTATGATTTAAAGAAGGATCCGGAAGAAAAATCTCCGATTCAGAATCCGGAGGTAGAGGATCGAATGGCAAAAGCTCTCGCGCAGGCGATGAAAGAAAATGACTGCCCGAAGGAGCAGCTTCTCCGTCTTGGTCTTGAACATCAGAAGTAAATAAAAAGGTTGCTTAAATGACCTCCGTCCATTATAATTTATATCATAATAATGGACGGAGGTTTCGTTATGGTCAGAGTGATTACCATAGCCCGCGAGTTTGGCGCAGGCGGAGGCGAGATTGGAAGAAGAGTCGCGAAAGAGCTTGGAATGCAGTACTACGATAAAGATATTATTCTCAGGACGGCGCTGGCGAATCCCAAACTTGATCCGGCGCAGGTACGCAAGTGGGATGAGAAAGTGCCCAGCACCTTCGGATTTGCCCAGAGTCTGTTTGATTTTTATAACAGACCTTTGGATGAGGAGATCTGGCAGGCGCAGAGAGACGCTATCAGGGAGATGGCAAATAAGGAAAACTGCGTAATCGTTGGAAGAAACAGCGAATATATCCTCAAAGAGTTTGATCACAGTCTGCATATTTTTGCACATGCAGGTTTTGCGTGGAGAGTACGCCGCATGGTAGAAAGAACGCCGGGCGCTACTTATGCGCAGATGGAGGCAGACGCGCGGCAGGCAGATAAGGCAAGAAAGAAAAGCTGCGAGCATTATACGGGAATGATATACGGCGACTGCCGTAACTATGATTTGACGCTGAACACGGAGAAGCTGGGAATTGACATGGCTGTAAAGCTTGTTCTGGAAGCGGCGGAGAAGATGTAGTTTCGGACTTCAGAATATTTTCGCGTATTTTTGTATAATTTTGCAGTAAAATTATAGTAAGATTTTATCTTGACAAGAAGCGTGGGAAAATTTATACTATTATATGGCATCAAGGGCGGTGTATGCGAAAGATACATCGCCCTTATGTTTAAGAATATCCGGCAGTGCCGGGGAAAAGGAGGCTACATAATTATGAAAAAGCTGGTTATGTTGGCTATGGTAGCATGCATGGCATTTGGTGCGGTAGCATGCGGTTCCTCAAAGGATACAGAGACTCCCGACAAGGCTCCCGTAGAAGAGGGCGCGAATGCGGAAGATTCTGGTGCAGATGCGTCTGCTTCTGACAAGACATGGGTTATCGCCATGGATACGGTATTCCGTCCGTTTGAGTACACAGATGAGAACGGAGATTTTGTTGGAATCGACGTAGATATTATGAATGCAGTCGCAGAAGATCAGGGATTCAATGTAGAACTGAAGAGCCTTGGCTGGGACGCAGCTCTGGCTGCTGTTCAGGCAGGACAGGCAGACGGTCTGATTGCCGGAGCAAGCATTACACAGGAGCGTATAGACGGAGGCTGGATCTTCTCAGATTCTTACTATGATTCCTGTCAGATTTTTGCTGTGAAGTCAGACAGCGAATTCGCATCGTTTGACGATCTTAAGGGAAAGACTATCGCTGTTAAGAACGGAACGATGGGAGCTAATTATGTAGAGAAAGAGCTGAAGGATAAGTACGGCTTCAAGGTAGACATATATGAAGATTCCCCGACCATGTATCAGGCAGTTATTCTCGGTCAGGCAGACGCCTGCGTAGAGGACGAGCCGATTATGGCTGATAATATCAAGACAGGCGGTCTTGCTCTGAAGCTTCTGGATGGAACGCAGAGTGAGGGAGCGCCCTATGGCTTTGCTATCATGAACGAGGCAAATCAGGAGCTTCTTGATATGTTCAATAAGGGTCTTGCCAATATTAAAGCAAACGGCACTTATGATGAGATCATTGCAAAATATGTAAGTGCAGAATAAGTAAATAGTATTGCGGAGCAGCCGCCGTAAGGCGGCTGTTTCCTGCACTGTGGAAGCTCCCGTCTGGGGAGTTTCCACAGTGCAAGAAGCATTCCGCATCTGTATCTGAGAAAGAAAGTAAGGAGATTTACAGCTTATGAGCCTGATGATGATTTTAAAAACCTATGGCGGCATGCTGCTCGAAGGAATGGGACAGACGCTGCTTATGACGCTGCTGACGCTGCTGATCGCCATAGTAATCGGTATGATTTTCGGTCTGATGAATGTAGGACACAACCGCTTTTTCAACATGATAGGAACGATCTATGTAGACGCAGTGCGCGGCGTTCCGTTGATTGTCCTGGCATACTTTGTGTTCTTTGGCGTTCCCATGGCTATTCAGAAAATGGGATTCGCTGATTTCCGCTGGAGCGCTCTTCAGGCAGGAACGATTGCTCTGTCTATGAACTGTGGTGCCTATATGGCAGAGATTATCCGCGCGGGTATTGAGAGTGTTGACAGAGGACAGATGGAGGCTTCGAGAAGTCTGGGACTTTCCTACAGCGCGTCCATGGCGCTTGTCGTAGTACCTCAGGCTGTCCGCACGATGATTCCGTCTATTATCAACCAGTTTATCATCACCCTGAAGGACACCTCGATACTTTCTGTTATTTCCTTCCCGGAGCTGACGCTTCGCGGAAAGACCATCGTGGGAAATACCTTCAATCCTCTGCTGGGCTGGGGAATTGTCGGCGTTATGTATATGGTTGTAATTATCACCCTGAGCAAAATTGCAAAGAAAATAGAGAGGAGGGTGAACCGTGGAAGATAAGAGAGTTGAGGAAAGAAAATCGGATGACAGAAAGATTCATGTGACGAATCTGAAAAAGAATTTTGGAAAACTTGAAGTTCTTAAGGACATCAGCCTCGACGTCCATGAGGGAGAGGTTGTCGTTCTTCTCGGACCTTCCGGAAGCGGAAAGTCTACGCTTCTTCGTTGCCTGAATCAGCTGGAGACGGCTACGGGCGGTCAGATTGTCATTGACGGATATGACATAACAGATAAGCATACGGATATCAATAAGGTACGCCAGAATATCGGTATGGTATTCCAGCATTTTAACCTGTTCAATCATCTGACGGTAATGGACAATATGACGCTTGCCCCCGTCCACCTGAAGCTTCTGAAGAAGGAAGAGGCACGAGAGAGAGCTTTTCAGCTTCTGGAGCGCGTAGGCTTATCGGATAAAGCTGACGCATTTCCGAGTCAGCTTTCTGGAGGACAGAAACAGCGAGTTGCGATTGCAAGAGCTTTGGCTATGCGTCCAGACATCATGCTTTTTGACGAGCCGACGTCCGCTCTTGATCCGGAGATGGTAGGAGAGGTTCTGGCTGTTATGAAGGAGCTTGCAAAGGAAGGAATGACGATGGTTGTCGTAACCCATGAGATAGGCTTTGCCCGCGAGGTGGCAAGCCGCGTCATCTTTATGGAGGGCGGCTACATTGTGGAAGAGGGAACGCCGGAGCAGGTGCTTTCCAATCCGAAGGAAGCCCGCACCATCGATTTCCTGAGTAAGGTTTTATAGGGTATTGTGAAAGATGAACGGAAAGATTAAAGCAGCCTTTTTTGACATAGACGGAACGCTTCTTTCTCATAACGGCGGCTATGTACCAGAAGAGCATCGGTATGCTTTGAAAAGCCTGAGAAAAAAGGGAATCCTCATATTTACCTGTACCGGACGCCACATTCTTGAGCTGGACGAGCTGGGTATCACAGAACTGGATTTTGACGGCTATGTGCTTCTGAACGGTCAGATTTGCCTTGACAGAGAGAGAAAGCTTCTCAGCGCCTTCCCCATTGAACGGGAGGATCTGGAAAATGCGTTTCAGATATTTCAGGAAAAGGAGCTTCCCACAGGTTTTGTGGAGCAGAACAGGATCTATATCAATAAGATAGACGAGCGTGTAAGAACAGCGCAGAAAGCCATTTCCTCAAAGCTTCCGAAGGAAGGAAGCTGGGAAGGGGATCCGGTGTATCTTGTCAATGTGTATGCGGACGATGCGGATGTGAGCCGTGTAATGGAGAAGATGCCGCACTGTAAGGTGACAAGATGGAATTCCTTCGGCGTGGATATTATTGCGCAGGAAAGCGGAAAAGTAAGAGGAATGGAAGAGCTCCTTTCGCATTTCGGAATCAGCAGAGATGAGATTATTGCATTCGGAGACGGAGAAAATGATCTGGAAATGCTGTCTTATGCTGGAATCGGCGTTGCTATGGGAAATGCAGACGAGAGAGCGAAGGCGTGCGCAGATTATGTGACTTCTGAGGCAGACAGAGGCGGAATTCTTTCAGCATTGTGGCATTACGGAATCCTGTAACATTACGGAATTTTGCGGAATTACAGAATCCTGAATGGAAAGGATTCTGACAGTTAAAAACGATCCGTCAGGAAAATAAAGGAGAAGCTTCATCGGCGAGAGGATGCCGGTGAAGCTTCTCTTTTATATGAGTTGGAATGAGGGCTGGAATAAGAATGGAATTAACAGGTCTGCGGCGCGCCGGCGCCAACGTTTCCGAATGCTTTCGTAACTTCCATATCAACCTGTTCCTCCGTCAGTTTTTCAGGAGAGGAAAGCTCAAAGTATACATAGCTTCCGTCTGTTGTGCGTGCATAGCCGCAGGCTGTATACAAAATGCCTTCAGGAAGTTCTCTGTCAAAAAAGAGGTAGGTATGCGTATCGCGATCCACCCAGGCGCCGATTTTATAGTTCATGCCGGAATCCATGAGTGCAACGACATCTTCTGAAACATAATCCGAGAGAACTTCGTCGAGAATCCATTTTTCAGTTTCCTCCAGCCTGACGCTTGTCAGATGAAGAGAAGTTTCTTCGGCAGAGGATGCAGGATCTGTCTGTGGTTCAACAGCGCTGGCAGAAATAGGTTTCAGGTACAGAGCCAGAGCAAGAAAACCGGCGATGAAACA
>CAUWNO010000105.1:0-7757 GCA_963559965.1 uncultured Lachnospiraceae bacterium
TTTTTGCATAGATTAGGCAGTTTCTCTGCCCGCAAACTTTATCATAACACTAAACAGCGGCTGCCGTCAAGGCAACCGCTGCAAACTTAGCTTTCCTTTTCTTTTACCGCTTCAGTCTCTTATCCGACTTCACAGAAAGCTTCGTTCCGACACTCTGGAAAATCTGAACCAGAATAATCAGAAGAATCACTGCCAGCAGCATTACAAGATACTTATATCTGTAATAACCGTAATTGATGGCAATTTTTCCAAGTCCGCCTCCTCCGATGATACCGCTCATCGCCGAATAGCCAAGAATTGTAGTAATGGCAATCGTAAAATTAGAAAGAAGCGACGGAACGCTCTCCGGAATCAGCACCTTCACAATAATCTGGAACGGAGAAGCTCCCATACTCTGCGCCATCTCCACGATGTTCGGATTGACCTCGCGCAGGCTTCCCTCCACCAGACGCGCCACAAACGGGAACGCCGCAATTACAAGAGGCACGATGGAAGCCGGTGTACCAACTGCCGTTCCAAGTATAAGACGCGACAGCGGAAAGACCATCACCATCAGAATCAGGAACGGAACAGAACGCAGAAGATTGATCACAACGTTCAGCACATGCATCACGCCCTTGGGCAGAGGCAGAACGCCGTCCTTCTCTCCCACCATCAGAAGTACGCCTAAGGGAAGTCCAAGAACTACTGCGAAGGCCGTGGAAATAATCGTAACGTAAATCGTCTCCCAGATGGCAAGCGGAAACTCATTCTGGACAATCCAGAGCGTCTCCTCCACCACTTCCGGGGAAAAAAGCTTATCCAGCATTCTCTGTAACCTCCTCTACAAGGACATCCTGAATATTACTCAGGTAATTCATGGCGCGCTGCACCGTTTCGTCGTCTCCCGGAATACCAAGCAGCATACTTCCGTACGCCCTGTCTCCGATACTCCTTGTCGACGCGCCGAGAATGCTTGCCGCAATATGCTCTTCCATAGCCATTTTCGCAATCAGCGGTTCACGGGAAGCAACAGCTCCACTGAATACGACGCGGATTCTCCGCTCTCCTTCCGTCTCAAGAAGCACTTCCTCGGCTCCGTCCGGAAAAACCAGGCGTTTTGCCGCCCTGGATTTCGGTCTTGAGAACACTTCGCTTACAAGCCCCTCTTCCACAACGCGTCCCTCGTCGAGAATCGCCACATGGCTGCATATCTCTTCCACTACGCTCATCTGATGTGTAATGATGATAACGGTAATTCCCATTCTCCTGTTGATATCCCGTATCAGTTCCAGTATGGAATGTGTCGTCTTCGGGTCCAAAGCACTCGTCGCCTCGTCGCAGAGAAGAACCTTCGGCTCTGTCGCCAGAGCGCGGGCAATCGCGATTCTCTGCTGCTGTCCTCCGGAAAGCTGCGCCGGATAAACGTTCGCCTTGTCAGGAAGACCAACCATCTCAAGAAGCTCCATCGCTCTTTTTTTCGCCGTTTCTTTATCTACTCCCGCAAGCTCCAGCGGAAAACAGATATTTTTAAGACAGTTTCTCTGCATCAGAAGATTAAAGCCCTGAAAAATCATTGTGACGTCTCTTCGGATATTCCGCAGCTCTTTTTCCGGCAGACTTCCTATATCCTGTCCGTCGATAAGAACCTGTCCCTCTGTGGGGCGCTCCAGCATATTGATGCACCGCACCAGTGTACTCTTTCCCGCTCCGCTCATACCGATAATGCCGTAGACGTCTCCGTCCTGAATCGTCAGATTCACATCTTTAAGAGCTTCTACCGTACCGTCTGACGTCTGAAAGCCTTTCGATAAATTCTTTATCTCAATCATAAAAACCTCCGGATACTTCTCCTATTTTGCAATAGCATCCAGAGACGTCTGCTTTCCGCCGTAAAGACCGATAGGCTCTACGTGAATAGCAGCCACAGATACTACATGCGTGCCGTTCTCTGCATTGAAATCATCCAGATAGGGCTTATGCTGGAAGTAGTTCGCATCTACCTCTCCGCTCTCCACTACATTATTGGGAAGCACATAATCTGTAAATTCCTTGATATCCAGCGTAATATTCTTCTCTGCCAGAATCTCCTTTGCCACCTTGAGAATCTCGGCATGAGGTGTCGGAGACGCAGCCACTGTCACTGTCGTTCCTGCCAGAGCGTCATAATCCACGTCCGGATCGAAGCCGTCTGTAGGAGCATCTACTGTGCTTACAACAGCGCCCTCATACTCCTCTGTAATGAAATCGGCAACCTGCTGGCTCATAAGCGCCGCTTTCAGCGCTTTGATCTTATCGGTTTCCTCATTTCCTTCCTTCACAGCAAGGATATTGCTATAGGCGGAAGAAGAGCCTTCGATTACAAGAGCGTCCTCCATCGGATTCAGATCCGCGTCAATCGCAAAGTTGGAATTGATTACCGCATAGTCCACATCCTGCAGAACGTTCGGAAGCTGGGCAGCCTCTACCTCTTTAAAAGTAATCTCACCGGGATTTTCCGCAATATCGGAGATCGTAGCCGTGATGCCCGCTCCCTCCTTCAGCTTAATATATCCCTGCTCCTCTAAAAGAAGCAGCGCGCGCGCTTCGTTCGTCGTATCGTTCGGTACTGCAATCGTAATTCCTTTTCCCCCGCAGGCTGTCAGCGATGCTGCTGCCGTCATGCCAAGGATCAGAGCCGTCAGTTTCTTCGTAAACTTTTTCATAAGTCTGTTCCTCCGTTTTTGTCTTTAATAATAGCTGAATTTTACAGGAAATGCAAGCGCGAGTTTTCCGTGCGCCTGCAAAATTCCCCTCTTTTCCCCGCTTCTTCATTTTCCCGAAGCTCCCTAGGACCAGGATGCTCCAAAACGCAGAAATTTGCCCATAACCTTTTCCGCGCACCAGCGTATGCTTCTTTTTTCTGCCTGCTCTGCCGCCTCCACCGGATATGCGCGGACAACGGTCCCGCCAAGGCTGTAAACGACGCTTCCCACAACTTCTCCCTCCTCCACGGGAGCTGCAAGCTTCTCCGGCAGGCGAACTTCTACGGAAATCTTCTCATTCTCCGACATCAGAAACCGAAGCTCCTGCTCCTCTTCTGCAAGGCGAAGCTGCACAGACGCCTCCCGATCTGCACTTCCGTCCTCCGCGATTCCATTTTCCACAGGAAGCTCTTTTAAAGGAACCTCCTCCCATACATTCCGGTAAGTATAGTTTTCCAGACCATAGCTCATCAGACGGCGCGTGTCGCTCCATTTATAACTGCGGTTATTCGGCCAGCCGCACGCCAGAAGCGCGACGACGAATGTTCTGTCGTCCTTTCTGAGAGCGCCCACATAGCAGTACCCTGCCTCATTGGTGAATCCCGTTTTCCCTGAAAGAGCTCCCTCCATCATTCCGAGAAACGCATTCTTATTTCCTACTGTAAATGTACGCAGTCCTTCCGTATCGCTGAAGCTGTATGCTCCTGTGCGCGTTATTTTAAGAAATTCCTCTTTCTTCGGCGACTGCATAATACAGTAACGCATAAGCCTGGCAAGATCTGCCGCCGTCGTAGAATGAACACCTCCTTCGTTCTGAGCGTCCAGTCCGTTGGGCGTGATAAAATAGGTATCGGCGCACCCGATATCCCGCGCCTTTGCATTCATTAAAGCGGCGAATTTTTCCACAGAGCCTGCCGCATGCTCTGCCACAGCCACTGCCGAATCGTTATGGGATTCCAGCATCAGAGAATAAAGAAGATCTTCCATTCTGTACTTTTCGCCTGCCCGGATTCCAAGCTGCACGTCCGGCATTCCTGCCGCGTAATCCGAAACGGTCACAATCTCGTCCGGATTTGCATTTTCCAGAACGGTAATAAGCGTAACGATCTTTGTGGTACTTGCCATCGGCCTCCTCTCATATCCGTTCTTTTCAAATAAAATACGTCCCGAATCTGCATCCATCAGAACGGCTGACTGCGCATAGAGCTGTCCCGGTCCTGACGGCGGTTTCCCCTCCGGCGCCGCCGCTTTTCCGCATACGGAAAAAGAAAAACTGAGCGCAAGAACTGCTGAAAAAATGATCTGAACCGTTTTTTTCACGACTGCACAACCTGTATCTGGCTTTTTCTTATTCTATTCCTCCTTTCTCCTTAATATGAAGGCAGTCAGCAGAAAAGCAGGTCCGCCTCTGTCTCCGCTTTTGTGCGAAATACAAAAACAAACCTGCCTCTTTCTTTTGCCGTCTCTTCCGGCTTTATTCTTTTTTATTCTGCTTTATTCTGTTCCGTTTTATTCTTCTTTTTTATCCGTTCTGACCGCGCAGGCAGCTCCGCAGCCCGCACAGCTGCCGCTGCAGCTGCATCCGCAGGAGGAACCTCCCTTTTTCTTATTGCGTATTATGGAGCGTACGCAGAAGAACAGCGCAGCTGCAACAAGCGCGAGAACCAACAGGTCTGTCATACTTACCCCTCCTTTATTCTGTCATCTTTTTTATCAGTCCATAACTGTTCCAGTCAGATAGTATACCTCTGTCAGAGCCATTGTAGCACAGCTTCAGTTCAGAAACAATCCGCCTGCAAGATTTACGAGAAGAGCCACCAGATAAGCTGTCGCCATCTGAACTGCAATTCCTTTTCCTGTCTCTTTCCAGGTCTTCAATTCCCTTTTCATCGCGCCCACAGCGGCAAAACAGGGCATACAAAGCAGATTGAATACCATGTAGGCGTAGGCTGCCGATTTTGTCCGGATGTCCTGCTTGAGAGTCGGAAGGGCATTTTCATCCGCACCTTCAAACAGAATGGATTCGGAATAGATATCGGGAGCCGCCTCCGCGTCATACACGCCGCCTTCAAATCCAAGCTCTTCCAGCTCTTCTTCACTGTATTTTGAGAAGAAGCTTTCCAGATACTCCGGCGTCACATCCTCATCATAGAGCTGCGAAAAGGTAACTACAACATTTTCTTTTGCAATCCAGCCCGTCACAACTGCCGCAGCCGGTCTCCATTCACCGAAACCGAGAGGTTTGAAAACAGGAGCAAGAACATTTCCCAGAGACGCCATAAAGCTGTCGTTCATCTCGCACATGATGCTTCCGTCCTCATTTTCTGCCGCGTTCCGCCCGTTAAACGAATCTAAATTAAAGTTGGAGAGGAACCAGATAAGAATCGTTGATACGAAAATAATCGTTCCCGCCTTGTGCGCGTATGCCTTAATCTTCTCCCAGCCGTGCAGAAGAATCGTCTTTGCCGTCGGAAAACGGTACTGGGGAAGCTCCATAATAAAGTTGGAGGTTTCATCCTTGTATACAAAGCGGTTCAGAAGCAGAGATACGAGGATCGCCACCACAATACTGAAAATATAAAGCGAAAATGTAAGCGCCGTCTGATTGCTGTCTGCAAACAGCGTGGAGACTATCAGCGCAAAAATCGGAAGCTTTGCTCCGCAGGGCATGAAACCGGCAAGAATCGTTGTAATCTTTCTGTCTTTTTCCGATTCCATCGTACGCGTCGCCATAATCGCCGGAACAGAGCAGCCGAATCCCTGAAGAAGCGGAATAAACGCACGTCCGGAAAGACCGAATTTACGGAAAATCCTGTCAAGTACAAAGGCTACGCGCGCCATGTAGCCGCAGTCCTCCAGAAAAGAAATCAGAACATAGAGTACCAGGATCAGCGGAAGGAAGCCAAGCACAGCTCCGATACCTCCCATAACTCCGTCAATGACAAGAGAAAATACCCATGGAGACGCGCCTCCCAAAAGACCTTCCACCAGTCCGGTTACATATCCCCAGGCACTTTCTACCACTCCTGCCAGCCAGATACCTGGACTGTTGATTCCTAAAAACAGGAAGTTTTCACTGTTCGTACATGCAAATAAAAGATACATGATCAGCGCAAAAATCGGAAGTGCAAGAACCCGGTTTGTCAGAATCTTATCTATTTTGTCAGACGCCGTCTCTGTATGACCTGACTTTCCCTTTTTTACGGTTTCCTTTACAAGCTTCGCTATGTAACGGTAACGCTGATCTGCGATTTCCGCTTCCAAGTCTGTGCCGGCGCCGTAGAGCCGTGCTGTAATCTCTTCCGCCTTCTGCTTCAGCTCATCAGTAATTTCTTCCTCGACCTTTTCATCATGTTCCAGAAGTTTCACAGCCTTCCATCCGCTGTCAGTTTCGCCTGCCTTTTCCAGAAGTTCTGCCGCTTCTTCGAGCGCCGCGTTAAGTTTTTCATCGAAAACCGGAAGCTTCTGCGGCGTTTTCTTCATTCGCGCCGCCTCCGCAGCCTTTTCCATCAGCTCCTGTACACCTTTTCCTTTGCGCGCCACAATCGGTACGACCGGGACCCCAAGTAACTGAGACAGCTTTTCCACATGAATCCTGTCTCCTCTTGCCTCCGCTTCGTCCATCATATTCAGAGCAATTACCACAGGAACGCCCGTTTCAAGAATCTGGAGTGTCAGATAGAGATTTCTCTCAATACTCGTTCCATCCACAATGTCAATCACGGCATCCGGCTTTTCCCTGACGATGTAGTCCCGCGCAATAATCTCTTCCGCCGAATACGGAGACAGCGAATACGTTCCCGGAAGATCCAGGATATGCAGCTCCTTATCCTTTCTGTATACGCCTTCCTTCTTATCGACCGTTACGCCCGGCCAGTTTCCTACACGCTGTCTTGAACCTGTCAAATCATTAAAAAGAGTTGTTTTTCCACAGTTGGGATTTCCCGCCAGTGCAATTACATACGACATTTCTTTTCCTCCGCTCATTCCGTCTTATTTCTTTGCCGTCAGCCTTTTCTCCTGTAATTAGTTATGGCTAACACATTGTGAAAAATATAAGGTTAAGCATCTCTTAACCCTGAAACTTTCTTTCTGTTCTTCCTCTTACTCTACTTCGATACGGGCAGCTTCTTCCTTGCGAAGACTCAGCTCATACCCTCGCACATGGATTTCCACCGGATCTCCCAGCGGCGCTACCTTAATCACTTTCAGCTCTACGCCCGGTGTAATTCCCATATCCATAATTCTGCGCCTGAGCTGTCCCTTCTCGCCGATGGCGGTCACTCTCGCAGACTCTCCCGGCTTCATATCCTTCAGCGTCATCTCTTATCCTCTCTTTCTGTCTCTCTGTTTTCCTGTTTTCCAGCCCTTTCCTTCGCAGAGCTTCCTATGCAACCATAATCTGAGAAGCAATTCCCCGGTTCAGCGCAATACGAACCCCTTTCACAGCAAGGATCATGCCGCTCGCATTTTCACCTACGACCTGCACTTTTTCGCCTTTTACAAAACCAAGATCCTGAAGATGTCTTCTCACTTCTTCTTTTCCACGAAACTCCTGAATCGTCTTTGTCTCTCCGATTTCCATCATCGCCAGTGCCATCTGCATCTCCATCCTTTCCTCTCACATCATAATTGATAATAACTATCATTTTCCTTTTCTTCTTTTGCATTATAGCACATTTCAGCAGTTTGTCAATCCTAATTTGTTAATTCTAACTGCTTTTATCCGCAATAGCTTCCTAAAATCTCTTCCAGAGCCGACCGACTGCTCGTATGGCAGCGCACCACCTCAATCTTATGGCGCTTCGCTTCTTCCAATGCACATTTCACCATCTTATGAGAGACGGTATTCGTAAAGAGTACGAAGAGATCCGGTTTTCCTACCTGCTTTTTCAAGTCTCCTGCCATCTGCGTAAAAACCTTTGCCTTACATTGATACGCCTTGCATACCTCCTGATACTGCCGGACCATCCGGTCATGACCTCCGATTATCACAATACTCATACGTCTCTTCCCTTCTTTTCCGCTGCATAT
>CAUWNO010000106.1:0-7677 GCA_963559965.1 uncultured Lachnospiraceae bacterium
GAAGATGACATTTCAGAAAATGGGAATGGTAAAATATAATGCCTTTCGTGAAATGAGCGGAGATTTAAGTTACGCCCTGGCTCTTCTCGATCAGAGAAATAACGGTTTTGTTCTTAATTCCGTTTACAGTAAAGAAGGCGGGTATTCTTATATTAAGGAAATCAGGAATGGAGAATCGGAAATTCTTCTTTCTGAAGAAGAAAGACAGGCTCTCGACGAGGCAAAAAGCCAGTCTTGAAAAAAAAGACAGAGTAGTATATGATAACAATTAAAGCCCAGATGAGGGAAAAGGAGAATGAAAGATGTTAGATATTAAATTTTTAAGGGAAAATCCGGAAATTGTAAAACAGAATATCAGAAATAAATTTCAGGATCAGAAGCTTGAGCTTGTGGACGAGGTGATCGAGCTTGACGCTCAGAAGAGAGCCGCTCAGCAGGAAGCAGATAATCTGAGAGCAGAGAGAAATAAGCTTTCCAAGCAGATTGGCGCGCTTATGGGACAGGGCAAGAAGGAAGAGGCTGAGGAAGTAAAGAAGCAGGTAGCTGCAGAGGCAGATCGTCTGGCAGAGCTTTCCGAGAAGGAGAAAGAGCTGGATGAAAAAATTCTGAAGATCATGATGACTATTCCGAATATTATCGATCCGAGCGTTCCCATTGGAAAAGATGACAGTGAGAACGTGGAAGTACAGCGTTACGGAGAACCGGTTGTTCCGGATTTTGAAATTCCGTATCACACAGATATTATGGAAAAATTTGACGGGATCGATCTTGACAGTGCAAGAAAAGTTGCCGGAAATGGATTTTATTATCTTATGGGCGATATTGCGCGTCTTCATTCCGCAGTTATTTCTTATGCGCGCGATTTTATGATTAACAGAGGCTTTACTTACTGTGTGCCTCCGTTTATGATTCGTAGCAACGTTGTAACAGGCGTAATGAGCTTTGCAGAGATGGATGCGATGATGTATAAGATAGAGGGAGAAGATCTCTATCTCATCGGAACGAGCGAACATTCCATGATCGGAAAATTTATTGATACCATCCTTCAGAAGGAGGAGCTGCCGAAGACCCTGACAAGCTATTCTCCCTGTTTCCGTAAGGAAAAAGGAGCGCACGGTCTTGAGGAGCGTGGCGTGTACAGAATTCATCAGTTTGAAAAGCAGGAAATGATCGTTGTCTGTGAGCCGGAAGACAGCCCCATGTGGTTTGATCGTCTGTGGCAGAATACGGTGGATCTTTTCCGTTCTCTTGATATTCCGGTTCGTACGCTGGAGTGCTGTTCTGGAGATCTTGCCGATTTGAAGGTGAAGTCTGTCGATGTGGAAGCATGGTCTCCGCGTCAGAAGAAATACTTTGAGGTAGGAAGCTGCTCCAATCTTGGAGACGCGCAGGCACGCCGTCTGAAAATCCGCATTAACGGGGAAAAGGGTAAGTATTTTGCGCATACATTAAATAATACGGTAGTTGCTCCGCCCCGTATGCTGATTGCATTTCTTGAGAATAATCTTCAGGCTGACGGCAGCGTAAGGATTCCGGAAGCTCTGCAGCCGTATATGGGCGGACAGACCGTGATTAAATAATCCACATTTGTGGAAAAGACGGTGGAAATGTGGATAACTTGATCCAAAGGAGGTGATTCGGTGCACGAATATCTGAGAGCAATAGGATTTAGCAGGATTCAGGGAAAGGAAGAACTTAAAAAGCTGCTCCATATAACAGAGGAAGAATATCAGAGCGAAAAGACAGCCGGAAGCAGAAACGGTTCCGATTTTTCAGAGCGGAAAAAGGAGTTTGCTCCGGGAATGGGAATTATCCTCCGCGGTGAATACGATGAAGACGGAGAGTATCAGAGAGAATACTATTTTCCATATTTTCAGGGAAAACATGAAAAATTCTATGAGAGTATCAGCATAGAACGTCATGCCGAAAAGGAATCCTATGCAGGCGTTTGTGACGACCTTTCGATGGGGGTTACGATTATTTTCTACGTTCAGAATGTGGCGGATTATCTTTGTGAAAGACAACTGGGGCTGTCCGGGAACAGGGCGGTCACAGTGAAATTTGCAGGACTTTCCACAGAGGGAAAAATACTTCTTCCGGTGGAAAAGCGTATGACAGAAGAAGAAAATTCCGAGGCTGTACTGCAAAGAACAAGGCTTATGAAGGCAGCGAGGGAAGGAGACGAGGAAGCGATAGAAAATCTTACTCTGGAAGATATGGACACTTATTCGATGATTTCCAGACGCATTGCGGAAGAAGACATATTTTCTATCGTGTCGACTTACTTTATGCCCTGCGGCGTGGAGTGCGACCATTACAGCGTTCTTGGAGAGATTCTGAAATACGAGCTTACAGAGAACAGTCTGACAAAAGAAAAGATTTATGTTCTTACGCTGGAAAGCCATGACTTGATTTTTGAAGTCTGCATCAATGAAAAGGATATGCTTGGAGAACCGGCGGTGGGACGAAGATTTAAGGGAATCGTCTGGCTTCAGGGAGAGATCCTGTTTCAAAATTAAATGAAAATTTGTTTTATAAAAAAGGCAGAGTACTGAAAAAATTCAGGGCTCTGCCTTTTTACCGTTCATTTACAGAGTCCTGATATAAGCCGTCAGATAAGATGCGCAAACCGAGAAAAGAGAAGAAGGGGAGGTTTTTCTTGCAATTACGCTGAAAAGCCGATATACTGAAGTGGACAGGTGTAAGTTCGGAAAAAGAACTGACTTAATAAGGAAGCGGGTGAAAATCCCGCGCGGAGCCGCCGCTGTGAAGGGGAGTCTGTACAAAAATGTCACTGGAAATTCAAAATCCGGGAAGGCTGTGCAGACGGTGAACCTGAGCCAGAATACTTGCCTGCGAAGATGTTTCCGATACTTCACGCGCATTTGGAGGGAAGCAGAGATTGAAAAGGGCAAAGACGGGCCGTTTCTGTACAAAAATACAGAGACGGTTATTTTCGTTTACAGAAAAGAAGTTATTTTTCTGGTTTGAAGACCTGTACAAGAAGATAGGAGGATTAAGAAAGATGAAACGATTGAAAATGCGGATACTTACGGCGCTTCTTGGGGCTGCCTTTGTGTTCGGTCTGACCGGTTGCGGAAAGAAGCAGGAAGCTGCCGGGAATACGCCGCAGTCGTCAGAACAGGAGACAGTTAAACAGGAGACGGCTAAGCAGGAAGAGGCGAAGGGAGAGATTGTACTGGCGGGTTACCGCAATCTTGCTCCCGGTGAGAAGGACGGTTATTACTGCAGCAAGATACTTTATGTCTGGGAACCGCTTGTGACACAGGACGATACGGGAGCGCCTGTGCCGTGCCTTGCTGAAAAATGGGAAATGAGTGAGGATGGAAAGGAGTGGACCTTTTTCCTTCGTCAGGGTGTGACGTTTCATGATGGAGAGGAATTTAATGCAGACGCTGTGATTGCAAATTTTGATCGTATGGGAAAAGGTGTGAAAAGCTCATCTTTTTATCCGCTGGATATCAATGCGCATTATCCTAATCTGGAAAAGTATGAGAAGACAGATGATTATACGGTACGTCTGACATTTTCACAGCCGGCACCGACACAGCCGTACAATATGGTGAATTTCGGAAGCGCTATATACAGTCCCGCATGTTTTGATGAGAATGGTGATTTTAACGGAATCTGCGCCGGAACAGGACCGTTTCGCATCGCGGAAAATGTTCTTGACGAGTATGTTCTTCTGGAGCGCTTTGACGGATACTGGGGTGAGAAGGCAAAGGCGGAATCCATCCGTGTTCGTGTGATACCTGACGCTGATACGCGTTTTTCCGCCCTGAAGTCCGGCGAAATTATGGGCGTGATCGATTTGAACGCAATTCCGGCTTCCCTGGCGGCAGAGCTTGAAAAGGATGAAGATTTTGCTCTTACTACGGCAAAATCAACGATGATCCGTTTTCTTTGTCTGAATGGAAAAGAATTTCCGTTCCAGGATGTAAGAATGCGTCAGGCTGTAAGCATGGCTTTGCAGAGAGCGGTCATTACAGAAGATCTCTATGAGGGCTTTGGAACGCCGACGACGAATATTCTTAATTATTCTACGCCTTTTTATAAAGAGTATCCCGTAAATGAGAATATGGAAAAGGCAAAAGAGCTTGCGCAGGAGGTTCTGGGCGGAGAAAGAATTTCTGTAAAGTATCTTTATAATGGAAATGAGGCGGCGCAGAAGGGCGAAGCGGAGCTTATTTCCTCCTGGCTTTCTGAGATTGGCATTGACTGCGAGCTGATGCCCATGGAAATGACAAATATGAAAGAGCAGATGAAGACGGGAGACTACGGAATTGCGCGTATGCAGCAGGGATTATCCAACTCGGAACCGGCTACAATTTTCCGCCGTTTTATGCTGACAGACGGAGATCATAATCAGAATTACTGCCTCGGATATCAGAATGACGAGGTGGATTCTCTGATGGATAAGGCGCAGAGCGCTCTTGATATGAACGTACGGACAGAATGTTACGATCGGATTCAGGAAATTTCCTCTGAGGAGCTTCCTGTTGTACCTCTTTTCAACGATATGACTTTAATGGCATATAACAAAAAGCTCAGCGGCTATGAGGCAAAGCTTTACGGTCTGGAGCTTCCTCTTGTGTCATGGGCTGAGTAATCACAAAGAAACAAAAGGAACATATGAGACACTATCTGATTCAGAAAATAATTTCATTGATTCCCGTTCTTTTGGGAATATCACTGGCTGCATTTATTCTGGGGATTATGACGCCCGGAAATCCGGCGGAGCTTGCTCTCTCTCAGGGAGGATATGAGCCTACGGCGGAACAGATTGCGGAAATGGAAGAACAGATGGGGCTTAACGCGCCCTATCCGGTGCAGTATCTGCGCTGGGCAGGGCGCGTTTTTACAGGGGACCTCGGTACTTCCTATAAAAGCAGAAATCTTGTGGGAGAAGAATTAAAGCTCCGGCTTCCGGCAACGCTGAAGCTGGCTTTGTATGCCATAGTTTTTACTGTCGTTTTTGGAATCTCGCTTGGCTGTATCTCTGTCATATGGCAGGATCAATGGCAGGATCGTCTGGCAGGCGCTCTGATTAATATACAGCTCTCTCTTCCGGCTTTCTGGATTGCCCTTCTGATGATTCTGATTTTTGCAGAGACGCTCGGCTGGCTTCCCACAAGCGGAAACGGCGGCTTTCGGTATATGCTGATGCCGTCGCTTGTTCTGTCAGGTCCGAGTATGGCGATGGCAGCGCGTCTGACGCGCTCTTCTCTTATGGAAGAAATGGGAAAACAGTATTGTACTGCGGCGATGGCAAGAGGGATTGGGCGTGTTCGCCTGATTCTGAGAAATGCGCTCCCCAATGCGATAGTTCCTGTTATTGCGATGTTGGGAAACAGTCTTGGAGGGATGATGGGCGGCTCTATTATTATCGAGTCGATTTTTGCGCTTCCCGGTATCGGAAGCTATGCGCTTGCAGCAGTTACAAACAGAGATTATCCTGCGCTGCAGGGCTATGTACTGCTTACAGGCTTTATCTATGTGGCTGTCACATTTCTCGTTGATACGATCAGCATGCTGCTGAATCCGAAGATACGCCTTGGAGGGAAAAAAATATGAAGCGGTATTCTTTCAGACTGAAATTTTCAGCAGGTCTTTTGGCGGTGATCCTGCTTTCCGGTCTTTTTGCTCCTCTTCTTGCTCCTTATGATCCGAATGCGATAGATATGAGTGTGAAGCTTCAGGGATTTTCAGCGGAACATCTCCTTGGGACAGACGCACTGGGACGCGATATGTTAAGCCGTGTTCTCTACGGAGGCAGGACATCTATTCTGCTTGCGCTGACAGCAACGGTCTGTTCGATGGCGTTTGGCGCTCTTCTTGGTATTCTCGGAGGTTATTTCGGGGGATTTTTAGATATGGCAATTACAGCTGCCGCAAATATTTTTCAGGGGATTCCGGGAACCTGTCTGATGGTCGCAGTGGCAGGAATTCTGGGACCGGGAATTCCCAATCTTCTTCTGGTGCTTTTTCTGACAAGCTGGGCAGGCTTCTCCCGTATTGTAAGGACAGAGACTCTCCGTATCCGGGAAGAGCCTTATATTGAAGGACTTCGCTCTCTGGGAGCAAATCCTTTTTGTATTCTCTGGAAACATATTTTTCCCAATATGCTTCCGAATATTATTGTGCTTTTTACCACCCGGGTGGGACGCTGCGTGCTTTCGATTGCGTCTTTGAGTTATCTGGGGCTGGGAATCCGTCCGCCCGTTCCGGACTGGAGTGTGATGATAAGCGACGCGCGCCTTGATTACAGGAGCGCTCCTCATCTTCTCATTGTTCCCGGTCTCTGTATTTTTCTTCTCCTTTTGTCTCTTAATCTTCTGGGAGATGCCCTGAGGGATCATTTTGACGTACGAAGCAGGGAGGTGAAGGAATTTTGAGCGGACAAAGAGAGGCTGAAAAGAAGAAAGAAGGAATCCGGACAGAAGGTCTTTCGGTTGTATTTCATCTGCCGGACGGAGACGTCTGTGCCGCAGACGATGTCAGCGTATGCTTTGAAGAGGGGAAGATTACAGGTCTTATAGGGGAGAGCGGCTGTGGAAAATCAGTGCTTGGACTGGCTGTTCTTGGGTTATTGCCGCCTTATGCTTCTGTAGAAGGGAAGATTTATCTGGACGGAGAACTGTTAAAACCTGAGACGGCAAGAAAATATCTTGGAACAGAAATAGGAGTGATACCGCAGAATCCTTCGGAATCCCTGAACCCTGCGCGCACAGTGGGCGCTCATCTTATGGAAGCCCTTCTTCCCCTAAAGGCAGGAAGAAGAGAGAAAAGAGAAAGGGCAGAAAAGCTTTTAAGAGCTTTCGGATTTTCTGAAACGAAGCGCATCTGGCGCGCCTATCCGCATGAGCTGAGCGGAGGAATGCAGCAGAGAGTTCTCTGCGCCATCGGAGCAGCCTGTTCGCCGCGCTGGATTCTGGCAGATGAGCCGACGAAGGGGCTGGACAGCGATCTGCGGTGGCAGGTGAAGGAGACTCTTTTATCTCTGCGCAGCCAGGGGGTAAGGAGTATGCTTGTTATTACGCATGATCTGCCGTTTGCCAGAGAGATTTGCGATACGATGGCAGTGATGTATGCAGGAAAAATAATGGAATCAGGTTCTGACGTTCTGAAAAATCCCCTGCATCCTTACACAAAGGCATTTCTTGCAGCTCTTCCTGAGCACGGTTTTCAGAGTATGCCGGGTACAGCTCTGCGCGCAGGAGAAAAGATGGCAGGCTGTCCGTTTGCGCCCAGATGTATGCAGGCAGAGGAACGATGCAGAAAAGAATGTCCTCCGGCTGTAAGTCTGGAAGCAGGAAGAAGTGTGAGGTGTTTTCAATATGTCTGATATTATTTTAGAGGGAAAAGAGATCACAAAAACATTTCACGACAGCTTTGGAGGACGTCCGCACCGTCCGCTTACTAAGGTAGATATTTCGATTGGAAGAAAAGAGACGCTGGGGCTTATGGGTCCTTCCGGCTGCGGAAAAAGTACGCTGGCAAGAATTCTTCTTCTTCTTGTAAAACCGGATGAGGGAAGGGTGTTTTTTGAAGGCAGAGAGGTGACGGGAAAACGGGGAAAGGATCTCGGAGAGTTTCGCAAACAGGTACAGCTGATTTCACAAAGACCGGAATCTTTTTTTGATCCTCGCATGCGCC
>CAUWNO010000107.1:0-7475 GCA_963559965.1 uncultured Lachnospiraceae bacterium
GCGGCGGTGAGCAGCGTTAGCTGCGCAAATCCGAGATGCATGGCTGAATCAATGTCATTTAGTTTGGGCTCCATAAAAAAATTACCACTGCATTGATTTTTGAAAATGAGTGAAAAAAGATTATCTTCTAAGAAATGTGGATGCTCAAATCCTATTAAAAATGAAAGGTCATGTATTTCCAGGCAGCACAAAAAGGCGGTTTCATTCCGCCAAAAAGAAAGGTATAATAGGGATGTGAAGATTATATAAAACGGTAAGCGAACCGGGCTGGTGGTTGTAAACGTTTACGCCGTTCGTATTTTCTTCCGGGTCTGATGGGCAGGAGAAAGCTGCCTATCAGACTTTCAACTGCTATAGAGGATTCCCCATATGTACACAGGAATTTATGGCATATTTTAATCGCCATGGAATAGTTTACCTGATAAATATGTTTTGTATCTTTTTTACCAACAACAACCCGTGCGGTTATGAAAGAACAGAAATTGTACAGAATCATGCGGGCATAGACTTCCATGCCTATATACTGCCTGTTTTTGCAGTGAAACTGTTCGGCAGCAATTGTCTGCTTTAAGTCCCGAAAAGAAAGCTCTATCCCCCAGCGGAGATTATAAAGTGTTTTTATTTCTTCCGGTGGGAATTCGTCTTCCGGCAGGTTCGTTATTATATTTTCAAACTTATCCTCTGATATTTTAAATCTGACAACCCGCAGATGTATCGGATATTCAGGACTTTCTTTGGAAATATAGTCAAAGTCAATATTTGCACAGATAAATTTGTACAGCTCCGCAGCTTCCGGATGTAACCACTTCTTTCTGGATTGGGTACGGCACAGAATCCTCTGGAGGGAAATGTCTGATTCCTTACCGGAGACACCTTCTCCCAGCAGTCTGGAAACATAAACCTCCTTAGCCCTGATTAAAAAATAAGCACGATTTTCAATCGCGTGTGCAAAAACGTTATAAGAACAGAACCCTCTGTCAGCGATAAAGATGGGTTTTGCTTCTCCGCTGTAATCAAAGCGGTCCAGCAGACCGCAGAATGCCCGGAATTCGTTTTTCAAACGGATAGGCTGCAGCTCAACATCAAGATAGCATCTGTTCAAAATGTCATACAAGGCGATGACATGAAGCATGTTGAATCCCCGTTTGGACTTTCCGCTGGGAGGATAATAGGAAGCCGGGTCATTTTCATTGAGAGAAATATTAAATTCTGAACCGTCACAGGCGATAAGCCTGTAAGCCCCCTTGTAGATTTCAGGTCGGAAATGAGAGTTAAACTGTTTAAGTAAATGAAGGAAAACTTCTGGCTTTAGTTTGCTGCGTTGCTGATGGAAAGCAGAAACAGTAGCGGTATCGGAGCAGAAGCAAAAATATTTCAGTAATTCATGCTGGAGGTTTCCACTTTCCATGGAGATGTAGAATTCCAGAAGATTTTGCAGGGAAATCTTGCGTTTTCTGGTAAAATCACAATCAGGGTTAAACACAAAAGGCTTCGGATTAGAAGCAATACTTGAAATGTCACTTAAAAGAAGCGATTTCACATGATCAGCAAAGGGCATAACAATACCTCCTTATAAGTAAAAAAGAATTTATCTACTTATAAGGGCCGCTTTTGTTTTCCTGATAGAAGGAAGCAAAAGCGGCCGCACAAATCAGAGGATTTGTCAATAATTATTTTTGAAAAACAATATTTTTTGAGTAACACCCTATGTTTTAAGTGGAAAAAGAGCCTGAAAAAATCAAGCTCTTAAATCTATTCATTCTAAACTAAATGACATTGTGGCTGAATAGTTACTTTTGGGGACTCCCGGACAAAGAACTTGCCTTTCCCTGTATCAGATGATATCATTAAATCACTGTATCTGACCGGAAAATCAGGGGCAAAACGCCTGAAATCACAGAACAAAAGGAGCTTTTGCATGAATTATCAGAAACACAAATCTGAGGAGTCGGTGGAGGACTATCTGGAAACCATTCTTCTGCTCGGCAGGAAGATGCCCTGCGTCCGTTCCATCGATGTGGCAAATGAGCTGCACTATTCCAAGCCCAGCGTCAGCATCGCCATGAAGAACCTGCGGCAGAAGCAGTATGTCACTGTTTCTGAGGAAGGCTTCATCCGCCTGACAGACGAAGGGCTTAAGCTGGCGGAATCCGTGTATGAACGCCATACTTTTCTTTCCGGCTGGCTTACCGGTCTTGGCGTAGATCCCGAAACGGCTGCCGAGGACGCCTGCCGCATGGAGCACGATATCAGCCCTGAAAGCTTTGCCGCTATCAAGAACTTTATACTAAGCCTTGAAAGAGAGGAATCCGGAGACGCCTGAAGCTTCCGGATTCCTTCTTTTTTCAACAGATAAGCGTCACCTTGCTTCCTCCTGTCCTTCCCTTTTCCACAAGAATCTGCCTGTCTATTTTTTCTTTCAACTCTCCCACATGAGAAATAATTCCCACAAGGCGTCTGCTTTCCGCAAGTCCCATAAGCGTCTGTATCGCCTGACGCAGCGATTCTTCGTCGAGCGATCCGAAGCCCTCGTCCACAAACATGGTATCCAGACGGATTCCTCCTGCCTGAGACTGAACCTCATCTGAAAGACCGAGCGCAAGGCAAAGGGAGGCTTTAAAGGATTCCCCTCCGGACAGTGTCCTGACGCTCCTCTTTGTTCCATTATAATGATCAATCACATTAAGCTCCAGCCCGCTCTGGCTTTTTGCCCCACCCTCCCGGCTGCGTTCCAGCTCATACTGCCCGCCCGTCATCGTAAGAAAACGCAGGTTTGCTCGGCGGATAATTCTGTCAAAATATGTCGTCTGAATATAAGTCTCCAGCATCATCTTTTCTCTGCCCGGAATATTCCCGTTCGCCGTATTGGAAAGAGCGCGCACCCAGCCCCATTTCTTTTCCAGATCCTGCTGCGCCCTCGTCTCCTTTTCCAGCTCCCGCTGTGCGTCGCTGTTTCTGGAAATTCTCGCATGAAGCTCCTTTTCTTTCTCGCGCAGAGCCGCACAGTGCAAAAGAAGCCTTTCCTTTTCTTCTTTAAGGATCCCTTCCTCCCCGGCGTCCTTTCCGGCAAGAGATTTTATCAGCTGCTCTTCCTCACCTTCCAGACGGCTTTTCTGCGCCTCTGCCTCTGTAAGTTCTTTCTGCACCTGTTCCGAAATTCTTTCCAGCTGTTTTTTCCGCGTCTCCAGACGCTTCTTCTCTTCCAGAGCTTCTCTGTGTCCGGCATATTGAAGCCGTCCTTTTCTTTCCTTTATCTGTGCATAGAGGGCTTCCCCGCGGCTTCCAAGCGCCGCCTGCTTTTGTTTTTCTTCCGACAGCCGCTCCTGCATCTTTGCAAAAACATTTTCTTCCTTTAAGATTCTGCCGTCCAGTTCCGTTCTTTTTTTAAGAGCCTCTTCTTCTCTTTTCATACCCAGAAGAAGCTTTTCCCTTTTTTCTCTCAGTCCGTTCCAGCGCTGTGTCAGCCCGGCTTCCCAGACAGCTCCCGGCAAAAACAGTTCTTCCCCGGCACAGCTTTCTTCAAGCTTCCTGCACTCTGTCTCCCCCAGAAGACTGCGAAGCCTCTCTGTAAGGCTTTTCCTCTTTTCCTCAAGACCGCCCCGCCTGCTGCCTGCCTTCTCGCTTGCCTCCGCCGCCTTTTGCTGCGCCTCCTCTGCCGCCTTCTGAGCCTCCTTTAATTCTGCCTCCGACGGCGCTTTCCCGGATTGGAAAGCCGGACTGGGATGATGCAGAGAACCGCATACGGGGCATGGTTCCCCTTCTCTTAACCCTTCCGCAAGAATACCTGCCTGTCCGTCGAGAAACGCCCTGTTTTTTCTTCTATAATTATCCGCAATTCTCTCCGCCTCTTCCGCTGCCCTGCGGTAGTCCTCCTGACAGGCGTAAAATTCTTTCAGAAGCTCTCTGTATTTTTTAAGCTCTTCGGCGAAGCTTCTAAGCTCTGCCTGCTCCGCATCCGCCTGCTCTTTTTCTCTTTGCAGCCGTTCTTTCTGCTCTCCGGCATGAGAACAGCCTTCTCTTTCCTCTTTCAGCGCCAAAAGAAGCTCCGTCTGCCTTCTCAGCTGTTCCTGGATCTTTCCGCAGTCCTCATGAAGTCTTTCCTTCTCCTTTTCCACCGCGAGAAGCTCCTTTTCTCTTTTTTCCAGAAGCTCATACTCTCCAAGCTCCGCCTGAAGAGCAGCCTCCCTGCGGGATAAGTCTTCCTGCTCCTGTTTTCTTCCCTCTTCCGCCTTCTTCTCTTCTTTCGCCTTCAAAAGACGGATTCTGCATTCTTCCTTCGCTTTTCTCACTCTGGAAAGCTGCTCGCCTGCTTTCTTAAACTCTTCCAGTCTGTCAAGCTCTCTCTTGACGTCTTCCAGCCTTTTCTCCGCCTCAGCCCGTATCTCTTCCGTCTCTTCCGTCTCTTTCCTGTCCCCGGAGAGGATTTCTGAAAGCAGATCCAGTATCTCCGAGAGAGGAAGCTCCCCTTCTTTCGCCTTTTGCAGGCGCAGGCTGAACTCTCCGTCCGGATCACAGACAATCCCTCTTATATACTGGGCGATACTGTTTTTTTCTTTCTCCCACTCTTTTCCCAGCTTCCCCGACTCCTCGCGCAGACGGTCCTGAAGCGCCTGATAAGGGCGTGTATGAAAAAGATCGCGGAAAATCCCCTGTCTCTCCCTCGTATCTGCAAGGAGAAGCTTTAGGAAATCGCCCTGCGCAATCATCGCTATCTGTGAAAACTGGCTTCTGTCCACTCCCAGAATCGTTTTCACCGCCGCATTTACGTCGCGGACCTTTGCTATCACGCGCCCGTCCGGCATCGTAAGCTCCGCGTCAGCCTTCTGCAGCGTTTTTCCATTTCCACGCTTCGCCGGACGCTCGTATTCCGGATTCCGTCTTACAAGATATTTCTCATCTCTGTAAGAAAATAAAAGCTCCACAAAGGTCGGCGTATCATCGTCCGCATACTTGGAACGCAGCATTCCCGGCTCTCTGTTTTCTCCGCTTGCCTCCCCGTAAAGGGCATAGGCAACCGCATCAAATATCGTCGTCTTTCCTGCTCCCGTATCGCCTGTAATCAGGTACAGACCGCTTTCTCCAAGCCTGTCCATATCCAGCTCTGTTCTGCCTGCATACGGTCCGAAAGCAGATATCGTAAGCTTAAGCGGTCTCATTGTTCATCCCCCCATATGCTCTCTATCAGCTTCTGCAAAAAGGAAAGCTGCTCTGCGCTCACAGGCTGTCCGTTCTGTTTCTCATAAAAATCCTGAAAAAGCTCTGACGGCGTTCTGTCCTTCACGCTCTCCGCCTCCGGGACAGAAGCTTCCATTCTCGTTCTCCTGTTATCATAATCAAGCTTCATCAGATTCGGATAGATCACCCGAAGTCTTCCCACCGCGTCCGGCACGTCTTCCTCATCCGTCAATGTCACATGAAGATAATCCGCACAGTCTGTTCCTTCATAAAAGCTCCTTTTTGTAACCTCCAGATAACTTCCTCTGATTTCGCGCATATCGTGCAGAGGCACAAGAGGAATTGCCCGCAGAGAAAGCTCTCCTTTTTCTCCAAGCTCCGCAGCCGTCACCGACTTCTGCTGACGCGCCTCCGAAAACGAATACTTAAGGGGTGTTCCGCAGTACCGAAGCCTGCCGTTTTCCATGCTCTGCGGTCCGTGCAGATGTCCCAGCGCCACATAATCAAACAGGCGGAAGACCGAAGCGTCCACCTGGTCCGTTCCTCCCACAGAAAGTTCCTCCGACTCACAGCGGCTTGCCCCCGTCACAAACTGATGCGTGACCAGAACATTCCGCCTTTCCCTGTGAACAGGAAGCCCTTCCAGCACAGCCTCAAGAGCCTCTGTGTAAGTCTCAATCCTGCGCTCCGGGAAAAAACGTCTCACCTGAGCAGGCTTTACAAAAGGCAGAAGGTACATGTCAAGAGGTCCGTGTTCATCTTCCAGCGTCCAGGGCTTCATACTGCCGTCGTAAACAGGGGAAACATGAATTCCGCTCCGATCCATCAGCCGCCCTCCAAAGGCGATTCTCTCTGCCGAATCATGATTTCCGCTGATGAGAAAGACCTGCTGTCCGTCTCCTGCCAGGCGGCACAAAAAATCGTCAAAGAGCTGCACAGCCTCTGCCGGCGGCACAGAACGGTCATAAAGATCTCCTGCCAGAAGCACAGCGTCCGGTTTCTCCTTTGCCGCAATTTCAAGAATCTGATTTAAAATATAAGCCTGATCTTCCAGAAGTGAAAACTCGTTGACGCGTTTTCCCAGATGAAGATCGGATAAATGAAGCAGTTTCATAAAAGCACCTCGTTCATGCTGCCTGTACGGTAGCCTGCCAGGTCCATGGAAACATAAGTAAATCCATATTCCCGGAATCGCTCTGTGACAAGTGCGCGCACCTTCCGGGACGCAAGGCGTTCTATCTCTTCCGGCAGGACTTCTATTCTTGCCGTTTCTCCATGAACTCTGACTCGCATCTGAGAAAATCCCAGCGAAAGCAGAAGCTCTTCCGCTTTTTCCACCCGCGCAAGCTTTTCTTCCGTAATCTCTTCCCCGTATGCGAAACGCGAAGCCAGACAGGCGCAGGACGGCTTATTCCAGGACAAAAGTCCCAGTTCTCTGGAAAGCTCCCGTATTTCCGCCTTCTCAAGCCCCGCTTCACGAAGCGGGCTTCGGATTCCAAGCTCCATAAGCGCCCTGTGTCCCGGTCTGTAATCCTGATTATCATCGAGATTAGAGCCGTCTGCCACGCAGCTGATTCCATTTTTCTCGGCTACCCCTGTGATTCCCTCAAACAGCGCTTTCTTGCAGAAATAGCACCTGTCAGGAGGATTCTGAGCAAACTTTTCCACCTCCAGCTCATGAAATTCATAAATCTCCTGACGTATGCCCTCGTCCCGGCAAAACTTTGACGCTTCCTGAAATTCTCTTTCCGGAAATGCTCCTGAACGGGCTGTGACAGCCAGCGCTTTCTCTCCCAATGTATCAGCTGCCACTTTCAGAAGAAACAGGGAGTCCACGCCTCCTGAAAAGGCTACCGCCACGCTCCCTGCTTCTCTTAAGATATTTGTAAGCTTTTCCATCTTTTTCTTTGCCGTATCGTTCATTTCTTCATCTCCCGGACAGAATTTCTTTCGTTCTTTTAAGAATACTATAGAGGTCTCCGCCGCGCAAGAGCCAGATCCTTCCCCGCAGAATCTCCGCTGATCTGTTACAAATTTTCGCCAACCTTTCCTCCATTTTTTCTTGACTTTTTTCCGTTTTTAGGATATAGTTTCGTTGTGGCTAGGTATATTTTTGAAGAAGGTTGATTCACATGTTTTTGTAAGTCATCATTATTCGCTCTGATGCTTTACAAAAACATGTGTTTTTTATTTTCCCCAGAGATATGCCCGCAATATTTATTCTTTTATTTTATAGGAGGTTCATTCCATGAACAAGGGTACAGTAAAGTGGTTCAACGGAACTAAGGGCTACGGCTTCA
>CAUWNO010000108.1:0-7413 GCA_963559965.1 uncultured Lachnospiraceae bacterium
GACGGACAAAAGCCTTGAAGTAAAAAAGAACTTATAGTATAATAAACTAAATTTAGAGGCAAAAGGGGCAAGTGCGCAAAGAAGAAAGGGCAGAGTATGTCTTTTTTTTTTGAAAAAAGATAAGCGTACAGGTCTGGATGAAAGGAACAGGTGAACTATGAAAGCTTTTCTGATACTGGAAGACGGGCATGTGTTTACAGGGACCAGCATAGGGTCGGAACGCGAGGTGATAAGTGAGATCGTGTTCAATACTTCTATGACAGGTTATCTGGAGGTACTGACAGATCCTTCTTATGCGGGACAGGCAGTAGTAATGACCTATCCGCTGATTGGAAATTACGGAATCTGCAGTGAGGATATGGAGTCTGAGCGGCCCTGGCCGGACGGATACATTGTAAGAGAGCTGTCGAGAATCCCCAGCAATTTCCGGAGTGAGGATACGATTCAGAATTTCCTGAAGAAGCATGATATTCCGGGTATCGCAGGAATCGACACACGGGCGCTTACAAAGATTCTGAGAGAGAGCGGCACAATGAACGGCATGATTACCACGAAGGAATATGCTTCTGTGGACGAGGTTCTGCCGCGCCTGAAAGCATATACGACAGGGAAAGTGGTAGAAAAAGTCACCTGCGGGGAAAAGAGTGTACAGGAGAACGACGGTTTCCGTGTAGCCCTCCTTGATTTGGGAGCAAAGAAAAATATTGCGCGCTCTCTTCATCAGAGAGGCTGCCGTGTGACGGTGTATCCGGCAGGAACCCCGGCGGAAGAAATCATCGCAGACAGACCGGACGGCATTATGCTTTCCAACGGACCGGGAGATCCCAAGGAGTGCGAGTCTGTGATTAAAGAAATCAGAAAGCTGTACGAGACAGATATTCCGATTTTTGCTATCTGCCTTGGACATCAGCTTATGGCGCTGGCAACAGGAGCCGATACTTATAAATTAAAGTATGGTCATCGCGGCGGAAATCATCCGGTTCGTGATCTGGAGACAGGAAAGGTGTATATTTCTTCTCAGAATCACGGATATGCTGTAGATACAAAGAGCCTTGATCCGGCTGTTGCGACGGCTGCTTTTGAAAATGTAAATGACAGAACAAACGAGGGACTGCGTTATACAGGAAAAAATATTTTTACGGTACAGTTCCATCCGGAGGCATGTCCGGGACCGCAGGATTCCAGTTATCTGTTCGACCGTTTTATACATATGATGGAGGTGAAGAAAAATGCCTAAGGATCCTTCTATAAAGAAAGTTCTTATGATTGGCTCCGGTCCGATTGTTATTGGACAGGCTGCGGAGTTTGACTATGCAGGTACACAGGCGTGCCGTTCTCTGAAAGAGGAAGGCATAGAGGTTGTGCTTCTGAACTCTAATCCGGCTACAATTATGACGGATAAGGATATTGCCGACCGCGTATATATTGAGCCCCTGACTGTTGAGGTGGTAGAACAGCTGATTCTGAAGGAAAAGCCGGACAGCGTACTTCCTACTCTGGGAGGACAGGCGGGACTGAACCTTGCCATGGAGCTGGAGGAGAGAGGCTTCTTAAAGGAGCATAACGTCCGCCTCATCGGAACGACGTCGGAAACGATTAAGAAGGCGGAAGACCGTCTGGAATTCAAGAGTACGATGGAGAAGATTGGCGAGCCGGTTGCCGCGTCTCTTGTTGTGGAGAATCTGGAAGACGGAATTGCCTTTTCCAATAAGATAGGTTATCCTGTGGTACTTCGTCCGGCTTATACGCTGGGAGGAAGCGGCGGCGGTATTGCGCACAATCAGGAAGAGCTGGAAGAAATTCTGGCAAACGGACTTCGTCTTTCCCGTGTGGGTCAGGTTCTTGTAGAGCGCTGCATCGCAGGCTGGAAAGAGATTGAGTACGAAGTAATGCGCGACAGCGCAGGCAACTGCATTACCGTATGTAATATGGAAAATATCGATCCGGTAGGCGTTCATACGGGAGACAGTATCGTAGTGGCTCCTTCTCAGACGCTGGGCGATAAAGAATATCAGATGCTCCGTACTTCTGCGCTGAATATTATCAGCGAGCTGAATATTACGGGCGGCTGCAACGTACAGTATGCGCTCCATCCGGAGAGCTTTGAGTACTGCGTAATTGAGGTAAATCCCCGTGTAAGCCGTTCTTCTGCCCTGGCTTCCAAGGCGACAGGTTATCCGATTGCCAAGGTGGCGGCGAAGATTGCGATTGGTTATACACTGGATGAAATTCCGAATGCGATCACAGGTCAGACTATGGCAAGCTTCGAGCCGATGCTGGATTACTGTGTTGTGAAGCTTCCGCGTCTTCCCTTTGACAAGTTTATCAGCGCAAAGCGTACGCTGACGACGCAGATGAAGGCGACAGGAGAGGTCATGTCCATCTGCGACAACTTCGAGGGCGCTCTGATGAAGGCGATCCGTTCTCTGGAGCAGCATGTGGACAGTCTGATGTCCTATGATTTCACAGAGCTTACAAAAGAGCAGATTCTGAAGCAGCTGGGGGTGGTTGACGATCGCCGTATCTGGTTGATTGCCGAGGCGCTCCGCAAGGGAATTTCCTATGAAGAGATTCATGCGATTACAAAGATAGATATCTGGTTTATTGATAAAATTGCGATTCTTGTAGAGATGGAAGAATCTCTGAGAACACAGGAGCTGACGCCGGAGCTTTTGAAGGAAGCAAAGAGAATTGAATTCCCGGATGGTGTGATAGCTTCTCTGACAGGAAAGACAGAGGAAGAAATCAAGGAACTTCGTTATGCCAATGGCATTACGGCAGCTTATAAGATGGTAGATACCTGTGCGGCAGAGTTTGCGGCAAGCACACCGTATTACTATTCTGTTTTCGGAAGCGAGAATGAAGTGGAGGAGACGAGAGACAGGAAAAAGGTTCTCGTTCTCGGAAGCGGTCCGATTCGTATCGGACAGGGAATTGAGTTCGATTTCTGTTCTGTTCACTGTACCTGGGCATTCTCCAAAGAAGGCTATGAGACCATTATTATCAATAACAATCCGGAGACAGTCAGCACAGACTTCGATATTGCGGACAAGCTTTACTTTGAGCCGCTGACGCCTGAGGATGTGGAGAATATCGTGCGTCTCGAGAAGCCGGACGGAGCAGTGGTGCAGTTCGGCGGACAGACGGCTATCAAGCTTACGGAAGCGCTGATGAAGATGGGCGTTCCGATTCTTGGAACCTCTGCGGAAAATGTAGACGCGGCAGAGGACAGAGAGCTGTTCGATGCAATTCTGGAGGAGTGTGAGATTCCGCGTCCGAAGGGACATACAGTATTTACGGCTGAGGAGGCTAAAAAGGCTGCAAATGAACTGGGCTATCCGGTTCTTGTACGTCCTTCCTACGTTCTTGGCGGACAGGGAATGCAGATTGCAATTAACGACAAGGATGTGGAAGAGTTTATCGGCATCATCAACAGAATCGCGCAGGAGCATCCGATTCTTGTCGATAAGTATCTTCAGGGCAAGGAGATCGAGGTAGACGCAGTCTGCGACGGAGAAGATATCCTGATTCCCGGTATTATGGAGCATATTGAGCGCGCAGGTATCCATTCCGGCGACAGTATCTCGGTATATCCGGCTAAGAGCATCGGCGAGAGCGTAAAGGCGAAGATTGAGGAGTATACGCGCAGGCTGGCACGTTCTCTTCATGTGGTAGGTCTTATCAATATTCAGTTTATCGCTGTGGGCGAGGAAGTCTATGTGATCGAGGTAAATCCGCGCTCAAGCCGTACGGTACCTTATATCAGCAAGGTAACAGGAATCCCGATTGTACCGCTGGCTACAAAGGTTATTCTTGGTCATAAGATTAAAGATCTGGGATACAAGCCGGGACTTCAGCCGGAGGCGGATTATTATGCGATTAAGATGCCCGTATTCTCCTTTGAGAAGATCCGCGGCGCAGACATCAGTCTCGGACCGGAGATGAAGTCCACAGGAGAGTGTCTTGGAATCGCAAAGACCTTTAATGAGGCTCTTTATAAGGCGTTCCTGGGAGCAGGCATCCGCCTTCCGAAGCATAAAAACATGATTATAACAGTCCGTGACGAGGACAAAGCAGAGGCAGTGGAGATTGCCAAGAGATTTGAGGCTCTGGGCTACTGCATCTACGCAACCAAGGGAACGGCGAGGGCGCTGATGGAGGCAGACGTCTCCGTGCGTCTGACGAGAAAGCTGGAGCAGGAGTCTCCGAATATTCTCGACCTGATTCTGGGACATAAGATTGATCTGGTTATCGATACGCCGTCTCAGGGAGTAGACCGCAGCCGTGACGGCTTTGTGATCCGCCGCAACGCCATCGAGACAGGCGTCAACGTACTGACGGCGATTGATACGGCAAAGGCTCTTGTGACAAGTTTGGAAAATACAGATGTAAAGACTCTGACACTGATTGATATTGCAAAGATTTAAGCTGTCTGAACGGTGATGTCAGAGAGGGCGCCGCACTTTTTAGTGCGGCGCTTTTTAACAGGAGGTTGCGCAAAAATGAAAGAAGAAAAAATAGAGGAGCTTCTCTGCGATTTTGAACTGGCGCAGCGCTGGCTTCCCAAAAGGCAGGAGGACGGGCACAAGGGCACTTTTGGAAAGGTTATGATAACGGGCGGAAGCATCGGTATGGCAGGCGCTCCGGCGCTTGCGGCGAGAGCGGCGGCAAGGACGGGGAGCGGACTTGTTTACCTGACAGTGCCGGAGTCTGTCTATACGATTGCGGCAGGCTTTAGTCCGGAGGTCATGACGTCGCCTCTGCCGGAGCAGAACGGACATGCCGCGGCAGATGCCGTATTTCAGATACTGGAACGCCTGAATGCCTGTGATGCAGGTCTTATGGGTCCGGGTCTTGGAAGAGCGCCGGAAATTTCATCTCTGGTATGCAGAATTCTGGAACAGACAGAACTGCCGATGGTTCTCGATGCCGACGGACTTTACGCGGTAAAGGATAAAAAAGAGATTCTTCTGGAGAGAAGAAAGAGGGGCTGCGTGACGATTCTTACGCCTCATGAAGGAGAGTTTGCGTATCTGGGCGGCGATCTGAGCGAGGGGCGCAGCAAGGCGGCGCTGCGCTTTGCTCAGAAATATGGCTGTATCCTTGTACTCAAGGGTCCGGGGACGCTGACAGCTTCTCCAGACGGATATCTGTACAGGAATACCACGGGAAATAACGGTATGGCAAAGGGAGGCAGCGGCGATGTGCTTGGAGGTATGATTCTGTCCCTGATAGGACAGGGAATGGAACCTGTCAGAGCGTCGGCTCTTGCTGTTTATATTCACGGAAGGGCGGGAGATATCTGCAGAGAGGAGCTGAGTGATTACGGAATGCTTCCCGGAGATCTCACAGAACGTATTCCGCAGAGCATTTTGGAGCTTCAACGGGGAGGAAAGATACCGTGGCAGATATGAAAAGTCTTTTTGCGATGCAGGGGATGATGTTTCTTCTGATTCTTACGGGTGCGGTGCTGAGAAAGAAGAAAATTGTCAGCGCAGAGGGAAGAAAAAGCCTTACGAATCTTCTTGTCAATCTGATTCTTCCCTGCAATATTCTTTATGCCTTTTCAAAGGCAGACATTTCAGCGCTTGGCTCCATGGTGACAGTGGCTGTAATGGCGTTTCTGATTCAGCTTGCTTGGTATCTTCTGAGCCGCAGAATGTGGAAAAGCATGCCCCGGAGCCGAAGGGGAGTCATGCGCTATGCGTTTCAGTTTTCCAACTGCGGCTACCTTGGAAATCCTGTGGTGGAAGGGCTTTACGGAGCACCAGGTCTTGTCTATGCCTCAGTCTTTCTTCTTCCTGTTCGCCTTTTTATGTGGAGCGTGGGGCTGGAATGCTTTCAAGGCTCAGCCGGAAGCGCGGGAAAGACGCTGAAAAGGGCGCTGACACATCCCTGCGTGCTTGCGACGCTTTTGGGCGTCGTCTGGATGTTTTTTCCCATAGAACTTCCGGAAATACTGTACCGCAGTATTTACAGTGTCAATCTGTGCCTGACGCCTATGACGATGCTGGTGATAGGATTTATCATGGCGGAAGCAGATTTCCGTCAGATGTTTTGCCGGGATTTGTATGTGATTGCGCTTCTTCGTCTGGTACTTCAGCCGCTGGCAGTGCTGGGAGTCTGCCGTCTCCTCAGACTGGAAACACTGGTGGCAGAGGTTGTGACGCTGCTTGTATCGATGCCTGTCGCCAATACGACGGCTCTTCTTGCTTCGCAGAATGACTGCGACAGCGCTTTTGCAGGAAATGCTGTTGTTTTTACAACGCTTCTTTCCATGCTGACGATACCTGTCTATAGTATACTGGTTCGGGCGGTATTTGGATGACTTACTCAAGCGTCCGCGCTACACGGACAAAAATTTTCCCTTGACAGACAGTGGAAAAAGATCTAAGATACTAAAAGCGCAGGAAAAGGATCAGAGACCTGCGGAAATCTGCGCCTTATGAGGGCGCCGGGAAAGAGGGAAAATGAAATGAAGGTACTGAAGAAGATCACAGATTTCGTAAGCCGTTATATGGCGGTTATCGTAATCCTTGTAGCGATGCTGGCGCTGTTTGCGCCTAAGACGGTGAGTTTTATCAAGACAAGCTATGTGAATACTTTGCTTGGTATTGTTATGTTCGGTATGGGACTTACGTTGAAGCCGTCAGACTTTAAAGTCGTGTTTAGCCGTCCAAAAGATGTGGTAATCGGCTGTCTCGCGCAGTTTACAGTGATGCCGTTTCTGGCATGGGTTCTGACAAAGATTTTCGGGCTCAGTCCGGAGCTTGCTATCGGAGTTATTCTGGTAGGAACCTGTCCCGGAGGAACTTCCTCCAATGTTATGACATTTCTGTCGAAAGGTGATGTTGCCCTGTCTGTAGGAATGACGGCTGTCTCTACAGTACTGGCTCCGTTCCTTACGCCGGCTCTTACCTATCTGTATGCCGGACAGACGGTAGACGTCGATATGGTCAGCATGTTCATGTCGATTGTTCAGGTGGTGATTCTGCCGATAGCGCTTGGATTCCTGATTAATCATTTCTTTAAGAAATTTACAGAGACAGTCGTAGAGATTCTTCCTTTGATTTCCACTACGGCGATTGTGGCGATTGTAGCGGCAGTCGTATCGGCAAATTCAGCGAAGATTATGTCGTCGGGACTTCTGATTATCGCAGTCGTAATTCTTCACAATGTTCTGGGATACCTTCTGGGTTATGGAATCGGTAAGGGACTGAAGCTTGACGAGACAAAGTGCCGTGCGATTTCTATCGAGGTAGGCATGCAGAATTCAGGTCTTGCGACTTCTCTTGCAACCGTACATTTTGCACAGTATCCGCTTGCTACCATTCCGGGAGCCGTATTCAGCGTATGGCATAACGTATCCGGTGCAATTCTTGCCAACTTCTTTGCACGGACGGCAGACAGAAA
>CAUWNO010000109.1:0-7389 GCA_963559965.1 uncultured Lachnospiraceae bacterium
TAGAGCAGAGGACTGAAAATCCTCGTGTCGCTGGTTCGATTCCGGCTCTGGGCATACTTTATAAGATATGCGGGTGTAGTTCAATGGTAGAACACCAGCCTTCCAAGCTGGATACGTGGGTTCGATTCCCATCACCCGCTCTTTGAAAAGAAGTCCTGAGTTTCAGGACTTCTTTTTTATGCGCAGAACTTGTCAGAGGGAAGGATTGATGCTGTAGAGCGCATAAAACGAGGAAAGCGGATAAAAGGAGAGACCTGGTTATGGAAAAAGATTTGACAAAGGGCAGCGTGCTGAAAACAGTTCTTGAATTTTCTCTGCCGTATCTGCTGTCGTATTTTCTTCAGACGCTGTACGGTATGGCGGATTTGTTTATTATAGGTCAGTATAATGGTGTCGAGAGTATTACGGCTGTGTCTGTCGGCAGTCAGGTGATGCACATGCTGACGGTTATGATAGTGGGACTGGCTATGGGCGCGACAATTATGATAGGAAGGGCAGTCGGTGCGGGAAAGAGAAAGGAGGCTTCCCTTGCGATTGGAAATACAGTGACACTTTTTATGGCGTTGTCGGCAGTCCTGACAGCTGGTCTGTTTTTCGCGGCAGAGCCGATAGCGATTCTGATGTCTACGCCTGCCGGGGCGGTACGGGGAGCGGTTACTTATCTCAAAATCTGTTTTGTCGGGATACCTTTTATAACAGCGTATAATATTATCAGCTCCATATTCCGGGGCATGGGAGATTCCAAAAGCCCCATGTACTTTGTTGCAGCCGCCTGCGCCGCAAATATTGCACTTGACTATCTGTTTATCGGAAGGTTGGGAATGGGACCGGCAGGAGCGGCTCTCGGAACAGTTTTGTCTCAGACGTTCAGCGTGGCGGTATCCCTTTTTCTGATTGCGAGGCGGAAGATGGGAATTACTCTGGAGAAAGAAGACTTTAAGCCAGACAGGAAGGCGATGCCAGAGCTTTTGAGGATAGGAATTCCTGTGGCTTTACAGGACGGCTTTATCCAGATTTCTTTTATTATTATCACAGTTTTTGCGAACAGAAGAGGATTGGACGACGCGGCGGCAGTCGGAATTGTGGAAAAGATTATCGGAATCCTTTTTCTTGTACCGTCTTCTATGCTGCAGACGGTTTCGGCTCTTTCGGCTCAGAATATCGGGGCGAGAAGAAGAGAACGGGCGCGTAAGACACTTTTTTACGCGGCAGCCATGTCTGTGGTATGGGGAGCGGCTGCATGTTTCCTGATGCAGCTTCGTGCGGAGGATTTTGTTGGAATGTTCGCCGGAGACAGCGAGAAGGTCGTTCTTCTGGGAAGTCAGTATATGAAAGGCTATGTGTGGGACTGCATTCTGGCAGGAATTCATTTTAGCTTCAGCGGTTACTTCTGTGCCTGCGGACTGTCAGGCCTTTCCTTCCTTCACAATTCACTTTCCATCCTCTGCGTCAGGATTCCGTTGTCATATTTTGCGTCAAAATATTTTATGGACACATTGTTTCCCATGGGACTTGCCTCTCCGGCGGGATCGGCATTTTCAGCAGTGTTCTGCATCGCAGTATTTATCTGGCTGGAACGGCGGAAGAATGATAAGAATCCAGTTGCATCCTGATTCAGATATGATATACTTGAAATGAAACGAGTCCCCGGCAGGGGAGAAAAGTCCGCAGCTGCGGAATCACAATAGAATAATATGCAAAATAGGTTTTTATGCGTTAAGTGTTCGGCGGATGGGGAGTTGCCGCTGAAACGAAAAGCCAGTCTTACGATATAGAAACCGCACCCGTTGCAGCAATATAAGATAACATCTCATATTGTGAAGGGATATTTCGTCATATGTTCTGTCGCTCTAAGGAGGTGTTTATTTTATGATGGATTACGAGAAGATTAAAGCCGGAGTAGAGCTGATGCTGGAAGGCATCGGAGAGGATATAAACCGGGAAGGGCTTCTTGAGACTCCGGACAGAATTGCGCGCATGTGCGCAGAGATCTACGGAGGTCTTTATGAGGATGCGTCGGTGCATCTGAAAAAACAGTTTACGGTGGAACGTAACGATATAGTCATTGAAAAGGATATTACCTTTTATTCAGTCTGTGAACATCATTTACTCCCCTTTTATGGAAAAGCGCATATAGGATATCTTCCGGATGGAAAGGTAGTGGGTTTAAGCAAGCTCGCTCGTACGGTAGACGTGTTTGCAAGGAGACCGCAGATTCAGGAGAAGATGACGGCTCAGATCGCGGAGGCTCTTGAGGAGAGTCTTCATCCGCAGGGCGTTATCGTGATGCTGGAGGCAGAGCATACCTGTATGACGATGCGGGGGATTAAAAAGCCGGGAAGCAAGACGGTGACGCTCGTCACGACGGGAGTTTTTCAGGACGATTATGAGCTGCAAAACCGCTTCCTGTCTATGGTAAGGCAGGGACAGGCATGAAGGATATGAAGAGAATTAACCGTATCTGGAAGCATCCTATGTATCAGGAATGTCTGAAAAAGATTGCGGAATGTGAAAGGAACAGAGAGTTCTGCAGACATACGCCGGAGCATTTTCTTGATGTGGCAAGGATTACGCTTCTTCTTGCCTTTGAAGAAGGAATTGAGGCGGAAAAAGAAGTGGTGTATGCTGCCGGACTTTTGCATGATATCGGTCGTTTTCGACAGTATGAAGAAGGAATCCCACATGAGCAGGCAAGCGTGGAACTCGCCGGGAAGATATTGGAAGACTGTACGTTTACAGAGGCGGAAAAAGAAGAAATACTTACTCTGATTCGCGGACACAGAACACAGGGAAGCGGAAAGGGAATGCAAACTCTTTTTTACAGGGCGGACAAGCTGTCAAGAAACTGTTTTTCCTGTCCGGCCTGCGCAGCCTGCGACTGGTCAGAGGAAAAAAAGAACCTGGAGATAAAAATATGATGAAGATAGGGAATAAAACGTTTGACACAGAGAACAAAACTTACATAATGGGAATTTTGAATGTGACGCCGGATTCCTTTTCGGACGGCGGGAAATGGAACAGCCTTGACGCTGCGGTGGAGCACGCGAAAACGATGGCAGAGGAAGGCGCAGATATTATTGATGTCGGCGGAGAATCCACACGGCCGGGACATCAGCAGATTAGTGAAGAGGAAGAGATTGCGCGCGTAGTTCCGATTATTCAGGCGGTAAAAAGAGAGCTTGATATTCCTGTTTCCATAGATACTTATAAAGCGAGCGTGGCAGAGGCGGCTCTTGAAGCAGGCGCCGATCTTGTCAATGATATCTGGGGGTTGAAATACGATCCGAAGATGGCGGGAGTCATTGCCCGTTCAGGGGCGGCCTGCTGTCTGATGCATAATAAAAACGGTACAGAATATCAGGATTTTTATCCGGATATGCTCAGAGAGACAGAGGAATGTGTGAAGCTTGCAAAAGCCGCCGGAATTGCGGAGGATAAAATCATTCTCGATCCGGGAGTGGGTTTTGGAAAGACGTATGAAATGAATCTGGAAACGATTCATTATATGGAACGTTTTCACAGCTTGGGATATCCGATGCTTCTTGGAACCTCCAGAAAGTCTGTTATAGGTCTTACGCTTTCTCTTCCGGCAGACCAGAGAGTCGAGGGAACGCTTGTGACGACGGTGATGGCTGTAATGAAAAAATATGCCTTTGTGCGCGTTCACGATGTGAAGGAGAATGCCAGAGTAATCAGAATGACAGAAGCGATTCTTTCGGCAGGGACAGAGCAGAAGCAGTAATGCGCATGGAGGATCTATGGATAAAATACAGATAAAAAACCTTGAGGTTTTTGCAAAGCACGGCGTGTTTCCGGAAGAAAATGTTCTGGGACAGAAGTTCCTTGTTTCAGCCATTCTCTTTACATCGACACGGGAAGCGGGAAAGACGGATGAACTTACAAAATCCATTCATTACGGAGAGGTAAGCCATTTTATCAGAGATTTTATGGAGAAAAATACATTCTGCCTTCTGGAAAGGGCGGCGGAGACTTTGGCTCAGGAGCTTCTTTTGGAAACTAGGGGGCTGGAGAAAATTTGCCTGGAGATAGCAAAGCCATGGGCGCCTATAGGCCTGCCTCTTGAGACTGTCTCCGTGGAAATCGAGCGCGGCTGGCATACGGCATATATAGCGCTTGGATCTAATATGGGAGACAGGGAAGCTTACCTCCATATGGGCGTAGAAGGGCTGCGGGAAACAAAGGGCTGCCAGGTTCAGACGGTGTCTGATTTTATAGCGACAGAGCCCTACGGGGTGACCGATCAGGATGAGTTTCTGAACGGAGCGTTGAAGCTTCGGACGCTTTTGACGCCGCACGAGCTCCTTGAGCGTCTCCATGAGATTGAGAGAGAAGCAAAGCGAGAGCGTGTGATTCGATGGGGGCCGAGAACGCTCGATTTGGATATTCTTTTGTATGACAGCGAGATTCTTGATGACGAAGAGCTTCATATTCCTCATATCGAGATGCATAAAAGAGACTTTGTCTTGAAGCCTCTGGCACAGATAGCGCCCTATGCGCGTCATCCGGTTTACAACAGGACGGTGCAGGAGCTTCTGGAGGCATTGACTGAACAAAAATAAAAAGGGGATGTAAAAAAGGGCAGACAGTGATAGAATAAAGACAGCTATAAAAAATGAGGTAACGATATCATGACGATTACAGAGATAGCAAGAATGGCAGAGGTGTCGGTTTCTGCTGTTTCCCGATATATGAACAACGGATATGTAAGTGAAGAGAAGGCTGAGCGGATCAGAGAAGTAATCAGGAAGACGGGCTACAGACCTTCAAAGCAGGCGCAGTCTATGCGTACGGGCAGATCGAAAGTAATCGGAGTGATTCTTCCGAGGCTCAGCTCGGAATCTATTGCCAGAGTCGCCGATGGGATCAGTGAGGTTCTGGCGGAAGAGGGATACCAGATGCTGCTGGCAAGCACGGAAAACGACCCCAAAAAAGAGATAGAATATCTCCGCCTTTTGGATAAAAATCCGGTAGACGGGATTCTGTTTTCTGCGACGATCTTCGATAAAGAGCATAGGGAGGCGTTAAATCATTTGCATGTTCCGATAGTAATCATCGGGCAGAAGTTTGAAAATTTTCCATGCGTTTACCATGACGATTACGGCGCGGAATATGCCATGATGGAGCAGCTTCTGAAGAGCGGAAGAAAACGGATTGGTTACCTTTGCGTAAATCAGAAGGATGAGGCGGCAGGACGGCAGAGAACGAAAGCCTATTGCGACGCCTTAAAAGCCTACGGACATCCGCTTCGCCGGGAATTAGTGGAAGAAACAGGGTTTTCTGTAGACAGCGGGTATGAGGCGATGAAAAGACTGGCAGACAGAGCGCCGGAGCTGGACGCCGTCTGCTGCGCGACGGACTCGCTGGCAGTGGGGGCTATGATGTATTTAAAAGAAGCTGGCAGGCAGATTCCGAAGGAAATTGCCGTCACGGGAGTCGGACATAACCGGATGTCAAATGTTGTGACGCCAAAGCTTACCACGGCGCATCTCCACTACCGCACAAGCGGCGGAGAGGCTGCCAGAATTCTGGTAGAAAGTATTGAAAAAAAGGACAGCATATCGCGGCAGCTGATGCTCGGATATGATGTGATTCTGTCAGAGAGTATATAACAAAGATTGTATAAAGCATCAACAGGAAAAAGCAGAAATAACCTCCGTCCTGCGGGTAACAGAGCCGGGCGGAGGCATTTTTTAGCTTCGATATAGGAAAAACTGCCAAAAAAACAACAGATGATTTTGTGCGATTTACCAATTTACAAAAGGAGACCGTATGATAGAATATAATTATAATATGAAAACGATATCATATGAAAAGTGCTGAATTTATAAGGTATCGTATGAGTATAATAAAAATAAAATGAAACCGATATCTTGGAGGAGGAGAGTATGGATTACAGAAAGACGGCAGAAGCGATTTATGAAAAAATCGGCGGCAGGGCCAATCTGATCTCGGCGGCACACTGCGCAACGAGGCTTCGTCTGGTTATTGCCGACAACGCTCGGTGTGACAGTAAGGCGGTGGAGAATGTTGAGGGTGTAAAGGGTGTATTTTTCGCATCGGGTCAGATGCAGATTATACTTGGAACAGGTACGGTAAATAAAGTATACGAGGAATTTATAAAAATTACGGGGATTACCGAAGCCAGTAAAGAAGACGTAAAACGGGAAGCGGCAAAGAAGGCGAATCCGTTTCAGCGGCTGATCAAAACAATCGGAGATATTTTCGTGCCGATTATTCCAGCGATTGTTGCCAGCGGTTTCCTGATGGGAATTATGGAAGCGCTGAATTTTATGGTGAATAATGGATTTCTTCAGATTAATACAGAAGGATCGATTTATCAGTTTGCCGTTCTGTTCAGCAATGTTGCGTATGTATTCCTTCCGATTCTGATTGCGTACAGCGGAGCAAAGGTGTTTGGGGCAAACCCGTATCTGGGAGCTGTTATAGGTATGATCATGATTCATCCGGATCTGCAGAATGCATGGACGGTTGCGACGGAGGGCGTGCAGAAGACGCAGGAAGTATTTTTTGGACTGTGGCAGATTGACATGGTCGGATATCAGGGGCATGTAATTCCGGTTATTATAGCGGTATTCATATTAAGCGTCATTGAAAAAAGACTGCACAAAATAGTGCCGCCGATGTTTGATTTGTTTGTAACGCCGCTTGTCAGCGTATTTGTAACGGGATATGTTACGCTGGCTGCGATTGGCCCTGTATTTGTATTCATAGAGAACGGACTGTTGGGCGGAATCCAGAAGCTGCTGACGCTTCCTTTCGGCATCGGAAGCTTTATTATGGGAGGTCTGTATGCGCTGACGGTTGTATCTGGAATACATCATATGTACACAGTCATCGACCTGGGACAGCTGTCCATGTATGGACTGACATACTGGCTGCCGCTTGCATCTGCGGCAAACGTAGCGCAGGGCGGAGCTGCCTTGGCAGTAGCTGTCAAAAGCAAAGATAAGAAAATGAAATCCATTGCGCTTCCGTCCGCGCTGAGCGCATGCATGGGAATTACGGAACCGGCGATTTTTGGAGTTAACCTTCGATATGGCAGACCTTTTATCGCGGCATCCATCGGCGGAGCGTGCGGAGCCCTGTATGCATCGATTGTAGGTCTGGGAGCCACAGGAACGGGAGTGACGGGGATTTTCGGAATTCTGCTTCACCTCCATAATCCGATAAACTACCTGATTTCCATGGGAATAGCATTCGTAACCGCCTTTCTTATGACGGGAATTCTCGGGTTCAGGGAAGAGACAAAAGAGTGCGGCGAACCGGAAGGGGAAGAAAAGACGGAGGATATCCAGGAAGACAATATAACAGACAATAAGACAGACAATAAGACAGATAATAAGACAG
>CAUWNO010000110.1:0-7274 GCA_963559965.1 uncultured Lachnospiraceae bacterium
CGTCTCATCCTCATCTTATGTCCTTCTGCCTGTACATATTGCCTGTATCACCGCTGCAGGCATCTTTTATGAATGAATGGTTCGCCGTCCCGCAGGCATAGAATAAACTGTACGCAATCTTCTGGCAGACGCCAGAAAGTAAGGAGCTGAGCACATATGTACCAAACTGAACTATCCTTGCAGCCGGATGAAATCGTCCAGTATCTCCGAAAGTCCCGGACCGACGATCCCTGTCTTTCTGTGGAAGAAGTCCTCTCCCGGCACGAGACCATTTTGCGGGAATGGACCGAACGCAATCTCTCCGGAGCAATCCCGGAAGAGCATATTTTCCGGGAAATCGTATCCGGAGAAACCATCAAAGACCGACCAGAGTTCCTGCGGCTGCTCCGGCTCATCGAGTCCCCGGACATCAAAGCAATCCTTGTGGTAGAGGTTCAGCGTCTCTCCCGCGGCGATCTCGAGGACGCCGGACGGCTGATGAAAATCCTGCGCTTCACTCACACACTGGTAATCACTCCCCACCAAATCTACGATTTGGAAAATGAGTACGACCGGGATTTCTTTGAGCGGGAGCTGAAGCGCGGCAGCGAATTTCTGGAATACACAAAAAAAATCCTGAACCGCGGGCGCCGTCTTTCCGTCAGTCAGGGCAACTATATTGCCTCTGCAGCGCCCTATGGCATGAATAAGTGCTGGGTGCAGGAAGGCGGGAGGAAATTCCCTACGCTGGAAGAAAATGAAAAGGCAGACGTTGTACGCCTTATTTTTCACAAATTTGTCCATGAACGTATTTCTCCCTATACCATCGGACTTTACCTGGACAGTATTGGTGAAAAACCGCCTAAAGGCAAACACTGGACGTATACTTCCGTACTGGAAATTCTGAAAAATGTCCATTATGACCAGAAGGTCTGCTGGGGACGCCGTCCTGTGGAACATAAGATTGCAGACGGAAAGGTTCTGGAAATGCGTCCCCGCAAAAAAGACTATCTAATATCTGACGGGAAGCAGCCCCGCATAGTCGACCATGAGCTTTTTCTGGAAGCCCAGAATCTTCTGAAGCAGACCACCCGGACACGTCACGGTTACACGCCTGTAAATCCTTTTGCAGGGCTTATCTTCTGCCGCTCCTGCGGCTACAGCATATCTTTTCGTTCTTATCGCAAAAAAGACCGGGAAAAAGATGCCTGCCCTCCACGGATGCTCTGCAGCAACCAGCGCCGATGTCACAGCAGTTCCTGCTCCTACCGTGAACTGGAGGATGCCGTCACAGGTCTTCTGCGCTGTACCATTACCGAGTTTCAGATACAGCTTAGCCAGAATCCTCTTCCTGCCGCCCAAAACAGTGAAAGCACTCTGAAAACGCTGGAGAGACGTCTCCATGAACTGGAACAAAAAGAACTTCGTCAATGGGAAAAATACACAGATGGGGAAATGCCGAAGGAAATCTTCGACCAGTTGAATGAACGCCTGCAAACCAGCAGGCAGGCTCTCAGAAAAGCGCTGGAACAGGCACGCGCCGAGATGCCTTATTCCCTGATTTTGAGCGAAAAAAAGACAGCTCTGTTCTCCGATGCGCTTGCCGCGTTGCAGGATGATTCCGTACCGGTTCCGCTGAAAAACGAATATCTGAAATCCGTGATTGAGAGAATTGACTACTACCGCCCTGCTTCCGTCCGAAAACACAGCGGCAGCTCAGAGCCAAAGACCCGCGGCGGCTGGTACTCGCTGCCCTTTGAAATGGATATAAAGCTGAAACTATAAAGATTCTTTTATTTTTATGTTTATGCAGATCATCCCGGTTCTGATTCTTCCGTACCTATATCAGTCAGAATAGCCATACACTCCTTATAGGGCATTGTATAGCGCTGTGACAGGTAGCGCATGGAAGCTCCGAGCTCACCGTTGGGTCCTCCATACTGGCTGATTATAGCTTTTGCAAGACGCGGGTTTGTCTCTTTAATATGAATTGGATATTCCAGTCTTTTTTCATAATTAAACATACGTTTTCAGCTCCCTCCTCTCACTGCCAGGGCCACGGCTGATTTACCCATTCCCAATAAGTGCCGCTGTAATGTGCGTGCGCCAGAGTCAGGGGACCGTATGCCTTTGCATATTCTTCCATCGCTTCTCTGTACATGAGATCATTTTTCTCAAAATAGAGAATCGCCTCCGCATCCCTCGGATGCGTATCCAGATAGAGAGCTGCCTCCACACAGGCAAAACCCGAAAGCGTGATGCGATGCAGGAGCTGTTCCCGTGAAAGGCCTTCGCAGCTGCAGGAGCCTGAAGTCTTTGAAGGCTGCGCCATGCAGGAATTTTCCTTTTCCTGCTGTGCGCAGCCCTGATTTCTCATCTGCATCGGCTGACGGGGCTGCTGACAGTTATTCATGCGCTGATAAGGACCGCAATTCTGATTCATCATCTGCAGGCACCCCGCTTTCCAAGAAACAGTTTATTCAATTCAGGAAATATTGTGCCGTAATACAGCGCTTTTTCCAGTTCGTACGTCTGGTTCCAATGCTGCCAGGGAACATACGCCATGGCAAGAGGCATACCGTCCAGCGGCGCTCTCATGCGCCCCTGTCCCTGCATGGACTGCGTTCGACAATCTGCCATAAGAGACTCCTTTTCAATGATTTATCCCTACTATCTTATGTAAGAGTCTCGAATAAGTGAAAATCGCTCCTGGAACCCCAGTCCGCTATTTCTTTGCCACATAGGCAATTCCAAACGCTCCCGGCCCGATATGCGCTCCGATTCCCAGACCAACCTGAAGGCGTTCCTGAACCGGAATATTCTCTTTTTTCAGTCTCTCTTCAAAATGCCCGCAGTTTTCTGTTCCATAGGTATAAAGAGAATAAACAGGAAATTTTTCATCAACCGGCGCTGCCTCAAGTTCTTTGAGAATCATTCCAATCGCCTTATTTTTTCCGAGCGCCTTGCCAAGCACCTGGATTTCACCCTCCTGATTCAAAGTAAGGATCGGCTTTAACTGAGCAATATTTCCAAACGCTGCCGCCGCACTGCCAATTCTTCCTCCGCGGCGCAGATATTCCAGCGTATCGATCATGGCAATCACCCGGGTACGGGATTTCACTTCTTCCAGGCGGCTTACAATTTCCTCCGCAGAAAGACCTTCCTTCACCAGAGAAAGCGCATATTCCGTAAGAATACGAATCGGGCAGGCAACTGCGCAGGAGTCCACAAGATATACGCCCTCATGTTCAGCCATCTGTTTTCCAAGCAGAGCGCTCTGATACGTTCCGCTCAGACGCGATGAAAGAAGAATGCAGATGACCTCGTCTCCTCTCTCTTTCATTTCGCTGAAAATATCAAGAAACTCCTGCGGAGACGGCTGAGATGTAAGCGGAAATTCCCCGCTTTCCTGAAGCAGTTCATAAAATCTGTCCTTTTCAATATCAATTCCGTCTCTGTACTGTTCTCCCGACAGCATGACGCGAATCGGTACAAACAGCATCCCTTTTTCTTCCGCTTCTTTCTGCCTGTAATCAGAAGAAGAATCTACTAAAATCCTAATCATTGTATCACCTCGCCAGCAATATTAGAAATCAAAGTAAAAAGCCTGACAATATCCTCTGTATGTTCTCTTCCGACTTTGTCCAGCAGCCTGTCCACAAAGACAAGTATCCGCTCATGCTCTTTCTCATAAACGTCTGCTTTTTCCATCTGAAAACGGATATACACCTGTCGTCTGTCCTTCTCAGAACGTGTTCGCAGGATAAGCCCCTTCTTCTCCATACTGTTCAGCGTACGGTTCATCTGAGACTTCAGCATCTTTGTTTCTGCGCAGAGATCTGTCGCCGTAATTTCCCCCGGCTCCTCTGCTTTCTCATTCCGATACAGAATCCCGCAGATTAAAAGCTCATTGAACGGCATTTCAAGCGGCATCCGCCCGTTATGAATTGCAGTGCTCAGCTTCAGCCATGCGTTTAAAACCTCTTCATTCGTAATATGCATTTGAGAATACTCCTTTCCCGAAATACTCGATTTTCTTATTATTCACATGATTCACACATAATTATTTTTTATTTATATAATTCACTTTGTGAACAATTTACATTGTATACTATTCGCATTCCGTTCTTTTGTCAAGTATTTTTTCCCGTACATTCTTCCCCTGCCGAATCTCCCTGCATATAAAAAATGCGTCCTGCAGCAAAGTATTATCTCTGATACAAAACGCATTTTCTGTTGCCCGCACAGCTGCAAAGCACCCGGCGGCTTTCGTTATTTATTTACCGAAAATTTATAGCCTGTACGGCTTTCATATACCTCTCCGGCTTTCACAATCGTGCTTTTGAAATTATCGTGGTGTACGGCATCCGGAAAATACTGCGCCTCGAAGCAGACAGCGCTTCTTTTTCCGTAGACTCTTCCGCACTTGCCTCCCTTCTCATCCTCGAGAAAGTTTGCTGAATAAAGCTGAAGACCCGGAGTGTCTGTATAAACCTCCATGCGTATGCCGCTTTCCAGAGATTCGAGGCTTCCGCAGAGCGTATATTCTCCCTCCTGCTTCATCACATAATTATGATCGTAGCCTCCTGCCAGCTTCAGCGGTTCATAAGCATCGTCCACTCTGTCGCCCAGACGCGTGGGTGTGCGAAAATCAAGCGGCGTACCGTCAAGACTTCTAATCTCTCCTGTAGGAATCAGCTCCGCCGTTCCGGGCGTAAACGCATCGGCGTCAATCCATGCAATCTGATCAAGGACGCTGTCAGATTCCTGTCCGTCGAGATTAAAATACGAGTGGTTTGTAAGATTGAAAATTGTGTCCTGATCGGCTGTTCCTCTGTAGGAAATCAGGAACGTATTGTCATCCAACAAAGTGTAGGATACAGTAAGATCTGCATTCCCCGGGAAGCCCTGATCACCATCCGGACTGTGAAGTGAAAATTCCACTTTATTATCGTCTGCAATCACAGCCTTCCATACCCTTTTATTATAAGCAGGCACGCCGCTGTGGAGATTATTGCCGCCGTCATTTTTCTGAAGCTCATACGTTTTTCCGCCGATCGTCACTTCTGCCTTTCCGATACGGTTGGCGTTGCGTCCTACCGTAGCGCCCAGACTCGGTCCGTTTACCTCATAACCTGCCAGGCTGTCGTAACCCCACACGACGTCCCGGAGCTTTCCATCCTTATCCGGCACATGAAGCTCCGCCGTTACTGCTCCGTAATTCAGAACAACAGCTTTCATTCCGTTTGCATTCTCCAGAATATACTGTCTGATCTGCTCGCCGTCCTTTGTCACTCCATAGTCTTTTACCACAATACTCATTCTTTATTCCGCCTTTAATCTTTTTTCGCACCCTTTAAATACAGAAACCAGTATGTAACTCCAATAGCCGCTCCGCCGATCAGATTGCCGATGGTAACCGGAAGCAGATTGTTCAGAAGACCTGCGCCCCAGTTTACTGCTGCATTTCCTACACCGTAAACAGAATTTGCAAATACGCCTGCCGCAATATAATACATGTTGGCGATACTGTGCTCAAAGCCTCCGAGAACAAATATCATAATCGGGAAATATAAGCCCGCTATCTTTCCGCCTACCGTCTTGCCTGCGAAAGACATCCATACTGCCAGACATACCATCATGTTGCAGACAATTCCGCGGAACAGTGCATCAGAAAAGCTCAGAGCCACCTTTCCGGACGCTACAGACATGACTGTATCCAGAAGCGCTCCGTCAAGAAGCGAAGGGCTGTGTCCGAACACTACCAGGAAAGCCAGAAGCATACTTCCTGCAAAATTTCCAAGATATACGAAGAACCAGTTGCGAAGCACGCCTGAAAACTTTACGTCTCCGTTCAGAAGAGGAATCACAAGAAGACAGTTTCCGGTAAACAGCTCGCTTCCTGCAATCAGTACAAGAGCCAGTCCTGCCGGGAACATACAGGCTCCCACAAGCTTGCCGAGACCGCCGCCGATGGTAGCCGTAGCCATCTCATAGGCGATACTGCCGATTCCGATAAAAATTCCCGCCATAATTCCTAAAATAAAAAGCTTCAGGGCAGGAGTTTCTACCTTCTTCTTTCCGATTCCAAGATAATTTTGTGCAATTTCTGCTGGTGTGTTCATTTCAAAAATCCTCCTTTTTCGTTGCTGCCTCAAATTTGTTAAAATTGTAACACTCTCTCGGCATACCGACCATCGTACGAACTGTAGGAAGATTTTAAGTTCTTTCTCCTATTTCACATGCTCATGTGTAAAAAGGTGATCCTGACAGTATTCATAATTTCCATTACACTTGGAGCAGAAACGAAACACCAAATCGTCTCCGTCCTTTTCTGTCCGTCCGCAGACTGCGCACTTGTGCGTCGCCGCATTCTTCTGTCCCTGATTCACGCTCTTCGCATACGCGCGCCTTCTGTACACTTCCTTCGGATTATAGCGGCGCATCGTCCGCATACCGAAGAAGAAGATCAGGAAGTTTCCAAGAGAGACAAGAGCCATCACACTGTTGGCAGGATGCGCCGTAATACCTGCACTGAAAAGTCCCCTGATCACATTGTAGGGAAGATAATTCACAAAGAAGCCTGCGATAATTGTCGCTCCGAAATAGATTCCATTGATAATTCCCAGCCATTTTGCCTTAATCGGAATGATAAAGAACAAAAGGAACTGCATATCGGGATAGGTTGCTGCAAATGCAAAAAACAGGGAAAAGTTCAGATAATAGGTTCCGAACATCAGACCCAGATTCATCCCAAAACCATAAAGGCAGAGGAACGCCGCAACCACATGAAGGAGCACGCCGGAAAAGAAATACATATTAAACCGGAACGCTCCCCACTGGTTTTCCAGTACTCTTCCTATCGTATAATACAGGTACATACTTATAAGGAAATAAAAGAGCCCCGTACTCGGCGGGTAAACAATAAATGTGATGATTCTCCAAATCTGACCTCGAAGAATCGCCGAAGGATCAAGCGCCAGATACTGAAAATAAAAATCCGGAACAAAGGTCAGGATAATATATCCCAGCGCATATAAAACGATAATATAATTCATCAGATTGTGAATTGCGTAACGACCAAACTTTCTCTCCAGCCTGTCCAGCCAGTTCATATTTTTTTCCTCTCTTTCTCCTGCGTCAGCGCGCAGAAAAATTTCTGTTCACTGACGCTGTTTTTCAAACGATTTCTTGAAACAATCTCTGGAATATTTCAGCCAGAAAGGTAATAGCACCATTATAGGTGAGCCTTATTTATTTGTCAACCGCCCGCAGACCGCCGGACGCCCGCTGAT
>CAUWNO010000111.1:0-7120 GCA_963559965.1 uncultured Lachnospiraceae bacterium
GGTTGCCCACAACAGATTTTGAGTCTGCCTCGTCTGCCATTCCGACACGCCGGCTGATTGCAGTCTCCTGCAACGGTCTTAATTCTATCATATCTATCCCAAAATAGCAAGCAAAATTTCTGACCTTCCGGGCTGTAAATACTCCTGTGCAAACACTCTGGGAAAATACCCCTACAGGAACTATCTTTCCCGGCGCAGCACATATCCTCATCGCATATCCCGGCGCAGCCTTTCCAGAAGCTTCTCGAAATACTCCGGCAGGGGAGCTTCAAACTCCATATATTCTCCCGTGGAAGGATGAATGAAGCCAAGCACCATGGCATGAAGCGTCTGTCCCTCCAGATGAAACGGCGATTTTCCTCTGCCATATACCTCGTCTCCGAGAAGCGGATGACCTGTACTCGCCATGTGTACGCGTATCTGATGCGTCCGTCCGGTTTCCAGCTGACATTCGATATAAGTGTAGGAACCGAAGCGTTCCAGTACACGATAATGCGTCACTGCATTTCTTCCGCCCTCCCGCACGACAGCCATTCGTTTCCGTTCTACCGGATGGCGTCCTATGGGCGCGTCAATCGTTCCTTCGTCTTCTTTCAGATTTCCGCACACAACGGCTCTGTAACGGCGTGTAATGCTGTGTTCCTTCAGCTGTTCCGCCAGATTTCTGTGCGCCTGATCGTTTTTACAGACAACAAGGACGCCCGTCGTATCTTTGTCGATCCTGTGTACAATTCCCGGACGCAGCACGCCGTTAATTCCTGAGAGCTCTCCCTTACAGTGGTACAAAAGTCCGTTTACCAGCGTTCCTGACGTATGTCCCGCGGCAGGATGGACCACCATTCCCTTCGGCTTGTTAATCAGGATAACGTCGCTGTCCTCATAAAGAACATCCAACGGAATATTTTCCGGAAGAATCTCCGTCTCCTGCGGCTCCGGAAGGGTCACGGTGACCCTGGCGCCCTCCGTAAGCTTTGCGCCGGATTTTACCGGCTTTCCCTCGAGAAGAATCTGTCCTTCGCGGACGAGCTTCTGAAGATAGGAGCGTGACATTTCCGGAAGACAGTCTGCCAGAAATCTGTCAAGTCTCTGTCCCGCCTGTTCCTTACTTACTGTAAATTCCCCTTCTGCCTCCTGCAGCTTTGTCCTGTTTTCAGTCATGCTTCTTCCTCAGGCTTAAAAATTCCAGATCTTCTTCTTTGTATACAAAAATAATCAAAACGGCAAGCAAAACGGCTCCCACTGTGACATAACAGTCCGCCACATTGAAAATCGGAAAATCTATCAGTTTAAAATACAGAAAATCCACCACATAAGAGGAGGTAAGCCGATCAATAAGATTTCCCACAGCTCCGGCTGCAAGAAGAACGCCTGTCAGACGGAAAGGCGTAAAGCGCTTCTGCTCCGGAAGGCGGTTGTAATAAAAGCCTATAAAGAAAAGCACGACTGCCGTACACAGGAGAAAAACGCCCCTCTGTCCCTGAAGGATTCCGAAGGCTGCTCCGTGGTTCTCCAGGTAACGCAGTTCAAAGACTCCCTCCCATATCACAAAAGCTTCCTGCCCTTTCAAATGAAGCACGGCAAGACGCTTGGTCCACTGATCGAGAAGTACCAGAATCGCCGCCGCAAGAATTCCGCCTGTGTTATATTTCATTTTCTTTGTCATATTCTAATCCTCTGTTATCCATCTGATTGCGTCAAGAATCTCGTCGTCCTGCAGAGTGCGATCCGCATACGCCTCCCCTGTCCCGGAAAGGAGGATAAATCTGACGCTGCCGCCGTCCATCTTTTTATCTGATTTTGTCGCAAGAAGCACGTCTTCGGGTTGAAGTCCCGACACCTTTACCGGAAGTCCGAATTCTTCCAGACCTCCGCAGATATGAGCAAACTCTTCCTCAGAAAGCTTCCCTCTCTGGAAGGAAAGGTAAGCGGCTGCCGCCATTCCGATTGCCACGCACTCTCCATGAAACAGCTGAAAATTCTTCAGCTTTTCTACCGCATGTCCTATCGTATGACCAAAATTCAGCAGCGCCCGAACGCCCTGCTCCGTCGGATCTTCTTCGACTACCTGCCTCTTTATCCGGCAGCTTTCCTCTATCATATCAAGAAGAAGCTCTGTCTTTCTTTCGCAAAGCTCTTCTCTGTGAACAAGAAGCCATTCAAAATAGTCCTTATTTTTTATCAGCCCGTGCTTGAGAATCTCTGCCATTCCCGACAAAAACTGCCTCTCAGGCAGCGTAGCAAGGACAGAAAGATTCATGTAGACAAGGCGCGGCATATGAAAAGCTCCCACCATATTTTTATAGCTGTCAAAATCTACGCCTGTCTTTCCTCCGATACTGCTGTCCACCTGCGCAAGCAGCGTCGTCGGTATCTGTATAAAATCAATTCCTCTCAGATAGGTGGCTGCCGCAAAGCCCGTCAAATCACCTGTTACGCCGCCTCCCAGCGCCGCAAGCATATCTTTTCTGTCAAAATGTCCGAGAATCAGAAACTCGTAAAGACTGCGCACCGTATCGAGAGTCTTATACGTCTCTCCTGCCGGAATCGTATAGACCAGAACTTCTCTGCATACCTTTGAAAGCTCTCTTTGTACCTCCTCCGCATACAGAGGACCTACCTGACTGTCTGTTACAATACAGATCCTTCTTCCTTCGCTTCCAAGCTCTCTCACCTGTTCTGCCAGAGCCTGAAAATCCTTCTCCAGCGATATGGAATAACAAAGCTTCCCGTCTCTATGGACAGGAAGGCTTCTCCTCTCTTCTCTCATACATTCTCCTCACTGTTTCTCTCTGTTTTCAGACGTACCTCTGAAGCGTCACATATTCACGTCCCTTTTTAGACTGACCCTTACTTCCCTGATAACGAAAACGCCCCATTCCTCTGACTGAGACAAGATCTCCTTCCTTAAGCTGATACCCGTTGGAAAGAATCAGCTTTCCGTTTACAAAGACCTTTCCTCCTTCTATCAGACCGCTTAAGCTGCTTCTTGACGATCCGAAAGCCAGCGATAAAAGGCGATCGAGACGCACGGAAGCCACCGTACCTGTAATCTCCCTGTACCGCGGTTCATAATGAAACCCGGCAGGATCTACCGGCTCTGCCGACACCGACGTATGGCGTACCCGCGTCAGGTTTTCGCAGATAAAGTCCTGCATCCGTGTCAGGCAAAAAAGATAAGTCTCCTCTTTCTCTACGAGGATATCGCCCAGGCAGGAACGATCAAGTCCCAGATTCAGCACTGCACCCAGATAATCTCTGTGGGTAAGTTCTTCTGCAAATTTTGCCTGAAGAGGCGTGATCTTCAGACAGGAAACAGGATAATCCGCATAAAACAGGGGAGCCTCAGGTCGAAAAACCGCTATCTGACGCTCCGCTAATTCATAGCCTCCGTAGCTTTCTGTCTGAAGATAAGAAAGCTCTCTTTGGACTCCCTGAAAAATATGAAGTTCATTTAAATTCAGAAAATCAGAAAAGGTAACAATCCCTCTCTGGTATGCCGTCCTGCCCAGCTCAAGAAGCCGCTTCTCAAGCTGCTGTTCTTCCTTCGTCATGGGCTTAAATCTTATTGTATACAGACGGAATGTCAATAGAACCGCTCAGGATATCCTGCAGATCGCCTGAAATATCTACATTTCTCGGCGTTACAAGAAAGATATAGCCGGATACCTTCTGAAGATTTCCGCCGATGGCAAAACAGGAACCCGAGGTAAAATCAATAATTCTCTGCGCAACATCCACGTCCAGCCCTTCAAAGTTCAGGACAACCGTGCGGTTGCTCAGAAGCGTCTCCGTGATTTCACGGGAATCATCAAAACTTGTCGGCTTAATAACACAGACTTCCATTCCATTTCCCTGCCTTCTGGGCGCCTGGCGTATGGGCGTCACCTTCTGCGGCTTCGCCTTTACCGACGCTTCGTCCTCATAATCGTCGTAATCGTCTTCCCTTTTTCTTTTGAACATTCCCTTTTTGGGCTTCTCATCCTCGTAATCGTCGTCATAATCATCGTAGTCATCATAATCGTCGTCGTAGTCGTCGCCGCCGAGCTTCATAACATCCAAAAACTTATCGATTACATTCATGTATCCGTCTCCAATCTATATATGATAATTGCGTTCTCCGAAAATGCCTGTCCCGACACGAACCATTGTCGCACCTTCCTCGATCGCAACTTCGTAATCTCCTGTCATACCCATGGACAAAATATCCATAGATACATTATCAATGTTTTTCTTTTTTATGTCAACACATAATTTCTTTAAACCGGCAAAATGAACCCGGTTTTCCTCCGCATCCTCCACAAAGGGCGCTATCGTCATCAGTCCCTTTACCTGGATACCAGGAAGAACCGCAATACTGCGTACCAGCTCTTCCGTCTCCTGAGGGCTTACGCCGAACTTGCTCTCCTCGCCAGCCATATTTACCTCGATTAAAACAGGTACGGCTATCTTCTTTTTCTGCGCCTCTTCGCTGATTGTCTGCGCAAGGCGGAGAGAATCCACCGAATGTATCAGACATGCCTTATCTGCCACATATTTTACCTTGTTTCTCTGGAGATGTCCGATAAGATGCCAGCGGATATCTTTGGGAAGCTCTTCGTACTTCTCCGTAAGCTCCTGCACCTTGTTTTCTCCAAAGTCCCTGACTCCAATTTCATAAAGCTCCTCTATCATGGAAACCGGTTTCGTCTTGCTCACTGCAATCAGCGTCACCTCAGAGCGGTCCCGTCCTGCCCTTTCACAGGCTGCGCATACCCTCTCTTCCACCTTCTTCAGATTTTCTGTTACCATTTTTACTCCTCCTAATAGATAACCTGATCCTCCTCTACCGTCTCTGCATTCAGAACGATATGGTCAAAAACAGACAGACCGTAGCTGGTTCCTTCCTCCACAATACAGTATTCCTCATTTTCATAAAGAATCTGTATCTGCCGGAAGATCGTATAGCCTTTATTAATATTGTAGACGCCTTTGAGCTTTGCCGTCTGCCCTACCTGATAATAATCGGCAGAATCCGCTTTCACAAGCAGGTCTCCGCTTTCCAGCTTCTTTTTTGACGTACTGAAGTCTTCCTCCTGCGGATCGACATAGGCAGACTCCTCATCCTGATAATAGATTGTACAGTCCACAAATTCTACGGTATCCGTGCCGTCCGCAGCCTTTGTCTGCTTCATAAATCCGCTGTTATTTTCTGACTGCGTAATATAAGACGCGTCAATCACATAGAAATCCTTCTCCGTCACCGCAGTCTTCGGAATCTTCAGCCCTGTGGTCTCGTTTCTCAGCACCTCAAAGCTCAGATACCGCTCTCCTGCATACCGGACCATGGAATTCACAAAGGACAGTACGCCGTACGCCTGTCCGTCCGCATACTGAACCGTAACGGAAGGCCACACCGTCTCATCATCTTTATCAAAGCGTATCTCAACATACGCCGGATTCTGGATAACCGTGCCGTCCTCCTTTGTCTTCTTATTTGCTTCTATTTTATCAAGAAGATACGTTTCCATCTCTGTATCGAGAGGAAACACAAGCTGCCAGTCTTCCTCTGTCACCAGCTTGTACACCGGATCGCCTTCGCTTACCAGATCCTCTGTCCGAAGCTCCCGCCTTTTATAATCGCTTCTGTCAAACCAGTCGGCTGAAAGCGAATCCAGCGACAGGTCCTCATACCCATCTATGTAATATTCCACAATACCGGCTGTAGCCGCCTGATATCTGCTGAAAAGGCCTCCCTCTCCTCCGGACGCACTGTCCAGCTGCTCTATCATATTCTGGTTAATCAAATCCAGTATCGCAGAATCCACATTCGTCTTAAAATCGTAAACGCCGCCGAAATCCATATCTGAAAAGCTGTTCAGATACGAGCTGATATCCGCGCGAAGCTCCGTATAATCCGAATCGCTCAGATTCAGTTCTCCGGCGCTCTCCTCCAAAAGCTCTGACATCTTTCCGCTTTCGTCTACCGTATACACGGTGGAAAGCACCGATACCTTTTCTCCCTCTGCCGCATAATAATTTACATAGCCCGCCTTTTCCGCAGAGCAGACCTGCTCCTTGCGCAGGGCGATTCCTGTGTAACGGTAATCCGTCGCCAGATTCCCTTTAATCACCTCATATCCCGAGATATGCGCAGATGTGAAATAGAGATACACGCAGACAATCAGGTAGACGGCTATAAACCCAAAAAATACAACGCCGATATTAAAAGGGCGTCGGTATCTGACTATTTTATTCTTCTTTTTTCTGTCTCCTGACAAAAGTTTGACTCCTCCATATTAAAGCATGAGGACGCCCTGATTCAGGGCATCCTCGATATGTACAATCTAGCAGGAAATAATAACCTGTTCCTTTGCAAACTCCGGAAGATCTTTCTCTTCCACAGAAATACTGATACAGAAATTCACCTTGAACTGCTCGCTGATTTCATTCAGCTGTGTCAGAGCGTCTGTCAGATCCGCATCCTCAAGATGCGCAATCTTCAGAAAGCTGTCAAGATACATCTGCTCCAGATCATAATCCTGAGAAACAATTCCGCAGATAAAACCGATAAACTCATCACAGTTCTTCAGGGGATAATCCTTTACGTTGATAAGCCGTACCTTGCTGTCCAGCTCGTGCATATGCTTTGCACTTTTATCCAGATATACAATATTTCCCGACGCCGTTTTGATTTGACTGTTTACTCTGTCAAGCAAATGCTTTGTCTTTCCGTCTCCCTTACTTCCTACAATCAACTGCACCATGGCCACGTCCTCCTTGAGTTCCCTATATTTTCAACGGATGGCTAAGCTTCCGCCTGCCCTCCTTTGCAGATAAGAATATTATAGTCTATCTGAACAAAAAAGACAACTGTTATTTGTCACTTTTAGACTAATTATACAACTCGCGCCATTCCAAATCTCCCCGGTCAAGAGCTTTCACAAGCAGCTCTGCCGTGGCAAGATTCGTAGCAAGAGGAATATTGTAGGTATCGCAGAGACGGACTACGTTATTTACGTCCGGCTCATGCACCTTCGGATTCTGCGGATCGCGCAGAAAGATAACGAGATCCATCTGATTATGCTCAATCTGCGCCGCCAGCTGCTGCTCCCCTCCGAGATGCCCCGCAAGATAACGGTGT
>CAUWNO010000112.1:0-7085 GCA_963559965.1 uncultured Lachnospiraceae bacterium
CAAAAGAACGGAAACATCATCAAGCGATATTTCCGTTCTTTTTATTTCCTATATATAAACTATTTGCTTATTATACAATCAGCTCTATTTTTTCGTCTTCCTTTTGAACCAGACTGCCGCAAATGCCAGACCTCCCCCTGCAGCCAGCATCACTACCAACCACAAAGACAGGTTCGTCTCATCCCCTGTCTTCGGTGCTTTGGCTGCCGAAACAGAGGAACTTCCGGAGCCTCCCGAAGACGAAGAACTTCCTGTTCCTCCCGGATTTGACGGCTTTTCTCCGTTTCCGCTGTCATCTGTCTTCTTCTCCCATTGAGCCGTATAGACAGCGTCCTGCGTTACGGTTTCTGCCACCTCCGGCGACCAGCCTTTAAAAATATATCCTTCGCGGACAGGCGTTCCGCTAAAAGCGGGCGTTTTGCTTCCCGGCTTTACATTCTCATAAACCTGATCTTTAAAGATCTCCGCGTCATCCACACCGTCTGTGTATGTAATTTTGTAAGCGGGATCAGGGATAATCTCTCCCTCCTTCTTCCACTGGGCGTACATAGTAATATCCTGAGACACGGGGTATCCGCAGTAAACGCCGAGCCGTTTTATAGTATGCGGTCCGTTTTCATCGCTTGTCAGCGTAAGCGTAACGTTTTCAATTCCAGAAAAATAATTGTCTCCGATATACTGGCTGTCCGTATAATCTTCTGCTTTAAAAGTAATATCCTGCGTAAGAACAATCGTTGCCTCCGTCAGACCATCCGCATCTCTTTTTTTATCTCCTCTGCCGCCTGATTAAAGGAATTCAGATCGGTAACCGTCCATACATTCCCCTCAGCTCTGGTTTCATTCTCACCGTCTGCATTAAGACTCATCAGACTTACAATTTCCTAATCCTGTTCCTGCTCCTTTTCCAGACAAACCAGAATCTCCGGAAGTTCTGTCTCCTCCGCAAGCTCATAATCCTCCGGCACGGCAGGCGTGAAAAGATACTCTCCTGCCTCGTCCTTCTGGTATTCCGGCTCAGCTGTCCATGTCACCGGAACGGAAAAATTATTTGTATCTGCATCAGCCGCTTCTCAGTCTGAACCTGTCCGCAGTCAGGGCATGAAACGTCCGGTTCCTGTACCATACATTCTCCTTCATACCCTTCCTTCTGCACACATCTCTCTGTTCTTGTACAGAAACCTTCTGTCGAAACTGCCGTTACATATCCTGTTTCTTCAGATGTCTTTTCTTCCGTTTCTACAGCTGATCCACCTGTTTTTTCTTCTGCCGCTGCAGAAGAAAACGGAACTGCCATAATCAGCAGCAACGTAAGAAATACCGCAATCCATCAGTGTGTCCTACTCTGCTTTTTGCAAGGATACAGCCCTGCAAAAAGGCGGATAAAAAAGGGGCACTGCTCCCAGTAGCCTGTTTGCAGCGCCCTCTTTTCTATTCTGTACTTATATCTGTACTTATACTCCCATTTTCAGCTTTCTCAGCTGCTCTTCAGCCGTTACGTTCGTTACCGGCTTATAGTCCTTCAGAGGAACAAGCTTCTCGTTAATCGCATCGAGAATCCACTCTTTCTGCGGGAAGAAATACTTGTCGTACTCAAACGGAGGTGTAATCCAGTTCTGTGCTCCGACTACTGCAGGCGGTGCGTCCAGATAATCAAAGGCAAGATCTGTAATATTCTTTGCCACGTCGTCCAGGAAGGTTCCTCTTCCGCATGCGTCAGAAGCAAGAACTACCTTTCCTGTCTTCTTTACAGACTCCAGAATCTTCGTGTAATCAAGCGGCACAAGGCTGTGCAGATTGATAAGCTCTGCGGACAGACCATACTTTTCTTTCAGCTCCTTTACAGCGTCGTACGCTCTGTACAGGGTAGCTCCTACCGTCAGAATCGTAATATCTGAACCTGTTGTGATAACATCTACATCGCCAAACGGAATCTCATACTCTTCCTTCGGAACTCCGCCTTCGTGGAACTTCTCGCCAATGTCGTAGATTCTCTGGCTCTCAAAGAATACGACCGGATCGGTTCCGTTCAGAGCAGACTGCATCAGACCCTTTGCCTCATACGGCGTAGCCGGGAAGCAAACCTTCAGACCCGGAACATGAGCGCACATAGCCGTCCAGTCCTGAGAGTGCTGCGCGCCATACTTGGAACCTACAGATACACGGAGAATCAGCGGCATCTTCAGAATTCCTGCGCTCATCGCCTGCCATTTTGCCATCTGGTTGAAGATCTCGTCACCACAGCATCCGATAAAGTCGCCGTACATCAGCTCGATTACTGCGCGGCCTCCGCACATGGTATAGCCAACGCCCGTTCCTACGATAGCAGACTCGGAAATCGGAGAGTTGAACAGTCTGGAATACGGAATCACGTCTGTAAATCCGCGGTATACTGCAAAAGCTCCGCCCCAGTCACGCACGTCTTCGCCGTAGGCAATCAGCGTGGGATCTTCATAATATTTGTTGAACATGGGCTCAAACACAGCGTCACGGATATTGTAACGCTTCATCGCGCTTACTTCCTGACCGTCCATATAATGCGTACGGATCTTCTTCTGAATATCCATATAGCGCTTGCAGTTTTCCTTCGGTCCCATAACAGAAGGTTCTCTGGTCGTATCCATGCTGCGCTGCTTTCCATTGTTCAGCATCAGGCGCTCTACAAGAGCCGGATCCTTGTCAAAATCCAGATACGGGGACGCATCCTTATCAGCTGCAAGACGGCAGATACGCGCCATTCTTTCCTTTGTCTTCGCCCAGATTTCCTCGAACTCTGCGTCCTCTGCAATTCCGGCGTCCACGATAGCCTTGCGGAAGGTTACAAGCGGATCCTGAGCCTTCCATGCCTCAATCTCTTCCTTGGTACGGTATGCATTCTGGTCGGAGGTAGAATGTCCGAGCAGACGATACGTTACTACGTCAAGGAATACCGGACCTTCTCCGCTCTTTACAAGAGGAAGCTTGCGGCGGTATGCGTCGATCACTGCCAGAGGATTATAACCGTCTACGCGCTCTGCATGAAGCTGGCTTTCCGTTACGCCTGCTCCCATACGAGCCAGCTCGCCGTATCCCATGGTCTCGCCGTTTGTCTGTCCTCCCATTCCATAGGAGTTATTATTAATATTGAAAATCAGAGGCAGTCCGCCTTTTCTTCCGTCTTCCCAGAGGGTGCGGTACTGATCCATCGTCGCAAAGGAGAGCGCCTCCCAGACAGGTCCGCGTCCCATGGAACCATCGCCGAGGTTTGCCACAACAACTCCGTCCTTGTCGTTGCACTTCTTAAAGAGGGAAGCTCCCGTAGCAATCGTCGCTGATCCGCCTACGAGCGCATTGTTCGGATATACGCCGAACGGAAGGAAGAAGGCGTGCATGGAGCCTCCAAGTCCCTTATGGAAACCGTTCTCGCGTGCGAAAAGCTCTGCCAGCGCTCCGTATACAAGGAACTCAATCGCCAGTTCCTTTACATCGCCTTCAGCCTTGCTGACTGTCTTGATCGCCTTCAGCGTCTTTCCGTCAAAGAAGTTTTCCATTGTGTCCAGAAGCTCTTTATCTCCCATCTTCTGAATACAGGAAAGTCCCTTCGCCAGAATCTCGCTGTGGCTTCTGTGGCTTCCGAAAGTAAAATCGTCTTTATCAAGCAGATAAGCCTCTCCTACTGCCGCAGCTTCCTGTCCCAGGGAAAGGTGAGCCGGTCCCGGATATGTAGTTTCCACATCGGCATATTTTGCCTGTGTCTTAATCTGATTCAGCATATCCTCAAATTCACGGCAGATTGTCATGTCACGGAAGATACGAAGCAGATCTTCTTTTGTAAAGTTTCCTTCTTCCACTTCCTCTTTTACAGATTTCTTATACACGTTGATCGGAATATCCTTAAATGTAATTTTTCCTTCAGCGCGCATTTTGTCCGGATCAACGTACAATGACTTTGGCATATTCTTTATCTCCTTTTTTATAATTTCTGCAGGATGTTCACCGCATCGCGCAGTAATAAACAATGAAATGGCAGCGGCAGGACCGGGACGAAGCCCGTCCCTGCCTGTAAGTTGGTTGACAATTTTATTTTTATTACTTCATCATCAGAAGCGAGAAGTTCTCAAGAGCATTACAAAGCTCCTTTACAAACCGGGATGCGGGAGAGCCGTCCACTGCTCTGTGATCGTATGTCAGGCAAAGTCCCATCGCCTGATACGGTTTAATTTCTCCGTTTACCTCTTTGATGCGTGTCGTTGTGCCGCATACACCGAGAATTCCTACCTGAGGCGGATTTACAATCGGTGTAAACATTTCCACGCCCAGAGAACCTACATTGGATACGGTAAAGGTCGCTCCGGAAAGCATATCCGGGGTTGCCTTTCCTTCCTGACACAGCTTCGCAAGACGCTTTGCCTCTGTGCTGATTTCTGCAAGGCTCATCTGATCCGCATTAAAGATAGTCGGAACAAACAGTCCCTTCGGCGTATCTACAGCCATTCCCAGATGTACATGGCGGTATTTCCGAAGCATATTTTCTTCCGGCATCGTAGCGTTCAAATCCGGATGATTCTTAATAATCCTTGATACAGCGAAAAGTACCATATCATTCAGCGTAATATTCGGCATTCCCATGCTTTCCGCATTTGCCTTGATCTGCTTTCTGAGAGCCAGAAGAGACGTTGCATCGAAGGAATGATAATGTGTAAGCTGGGCCATAGAGCTTAAGGACTTCATCATTCCCTTTGCCGTAGCCTTTCTTACGCCTGAGAATTTCACATCTGTATATTCTTCTTCCGAAGCCGCTGCTGCCGGAGCTGCCGCTGCGGAAACTGCTGCTGCCGCCGGAACTGCTGCCGCTGCCGGAGCCGCTGCAGGCGCTGCCGCAGGTGCATTCTGTGCATATGCTTTTACATCAGCTTCTACAATACGTCCGTGCGGTCCTGTTCCTGTCGCCGCTGTAGCGTCTACTCCAAGCTCTTTCGCCGCCTTTCTGGCTCTCGGAGATACTTTGGCGTCCGGATTTGCCGGACCTGCCGGCGGTACGGGCGCTGCCGCCGGTGCAGGCGGTACAGGTGCTCCCGCAGGAGGTACGGGCGGTACGGATGCAGGCGCTGCCGCAGGTGCTGCCGTTCCTTCTTTCAGCCCTTCAATGCTGTCGCCCGGCTGTCCAATTGCACATACGTTTACAAGTACCGGAACCTCGTCTCCATCTCCATAGAAGATTTCCAGAAGCTCTCCCTCTGCTGTTGACTCACACTCAAACGATGCCTTATCTGTCTCATATGTAAAGAGGACGTCTCCTACCTTGACCTGATCCCCTTTCTTCTTAAGCCATTCTGTAATCACACACTCTTCAACGGTAATTCCTGCCTTCGGCATCAGAACTCCCTGTGCCACAGGTCCTCCTGCTGCCGGTGCAGGCGCTGCCGCCGGTGCGGGTGCTGCCGGAGCCGGTGCTGCTGCCGTTCCCTCTTTCAACCCTTCGATACTGTCGCCCGGCTGTCCGATTGCACATACATTCACAAGTACCGGAACCTCGTCTCCATCTTCATAGAAGATTTCCAGAAGCTCTCCCTCCGCTGTTGACTCGCATTCAAACGACGCCTTATCCGTCTCATATGTAAAGAGGACGTCTCCTACCTTGACCTGATCCCCTTTCTTCTTAAGCCATTCTGTAATCACACACTCTTCAACGGTAATTCCTGCCTTCGGCATCAGAACTCCCTGTGCCACAGATCCTCCTGCCGCCGGTGCCGCTGCAGGCGCTGCTGCCGGTGCAGGCGCAGGTGCTGCCGGAGCTTCCGGTGCCGCCGGTGCATTTCCGCCTCTGAGTCCCGACACATCTTCGCCGGGCTGCCCGATCGCACATACATTCACAAGTACCGGAACTTCGTCTCCCTCTTCATAAAAGATTTCCAGAAGCTCGCCTTCCGCTGTCGATTCACACTCGAAAGACGCCTTATCCGTCTCATAAGTGAAAAGAATGTCGCCCACATTCACGTGGTCTCCTTTCTTCTTGAGCCATTCCGTAATCACGCACTCCTCAACGGTGATTCCCGCCTTTGGCATCAATACGCCTACTGCCATCTCTTTTACCTCCATTGTCTTTGCAGCGCCGATGTACAAAAAACAGTCCGTTTCCGGCCGCGTCTGTCTCTTGTACATCGACGCCGACGTTTATATTAATATTTATTGCTTACAAAATTACTGTTCCGGACTTCGCGGCTCTCGCAGCCAGCTCCTCGGGGAGACTTCCGTCGCTTATGATATAGTCGACGTCTTCCACATTTCCAAACGTATAAGGAAGAATCTTTCCACACTTGGAACTGTCCATCAGGATAACCTTCGTCCCCGCCTTGCGGAGCATCAGATGCTTTACAAGCATCTCGTCTTCCTTGCCACAGGTAAAGCCTCCCTCGTCCGTATAACCTGAGACTCCTATAAATGCAGTAGCGATATTAATCTGCTCCAGCATCTGCAGCGTACTCTGTCCTGAAACTGCCTGATTAAAACGGTTCAGCGTTCCGCCGCACATATGAATTGTCGGAACGGAAAGGCGTCCAAGCTCCAGCGCGATATTAGGTCCCGTCGTAAAAATATTCAGATCCATATCAGGAAGCATCTGCGCCAGCGCCATACTGGAAGTTCCTGCATCCAGAAATACGGCGCTTCCCGGCTCTATCAGCTGAAGAGCCTTCCTGCCCATCTCCCGCTTTGCCTTCATGTTCGTCTGCATCCGTGCTTCCAGCTTTACCTCGGTAGGACTCCCCCCCTGCAAAACCGAAACAGCTCCGCCCCGCGTCCTGTTAATCAGTCCTTCCTGCTCCAGCTTTTCCAGATCACGATGTATCGTCATCTGACTGACATCAGGAAAGAGAATCCCCAGTTCCTTCACAGTCACCGCACCTTTTTCCTGAATATATTTTCCTATTTTTTCACGCCGTAACTGATTCATGACACGCAGCTCCTTGTTGTGTTTTGTTATATTCCACACAGTTTTCGTAACAGATTATAACATTTCAAAACAATCAAGTCAACAGTTTTGAACACTTTTTCACAGTCATTCAAAAAATTTCTGACCGGGATTTTACGGCAGATTCTTTTCTGTCTTC
>CAUWNO010000113.1:0-6977 GCA_963559965.1 uncultured Lachnospiraceae bacterium
GTCATGTCCTGCATCCAGTGTGCAGCCTTCCGTAAGAGTACAGGGTTCCGATACCGCCCCTGTCACATCGGAAGTCTCTTCGGCAAACGCCATTCCCGGCAGCATGGTCACGCTCATCACTGCGACCATAACTGCTGCAAGCAACCTTTTTTTCCTCTTCCTTTTCCCTTCCTTTCGTTTTTCTGATTCACAAATTCAGCCATTAAAAAAGCGTATCTTCTCTTTCATAAATCAAAATCAGATACGCTCAGGCTTTTATCTTTTTTACGTCAGCAGAAAAAAACGGTATAACCTTCTCGAAGTTTTTTATTATGTCTAAATATATCAGCCTGTCCTTCCCCGTAAATTTCATAATCATATCGGTCAGCCTGCGCTTATCCATGAATCAATATCATCTTATCATCAAAAAATCCCCGTTTCAAGGAAAAAGCGAAAAAAGAAGAACGAAAATCGCCCTCCTTTTTTCGTTATTTTTTATTCTTCAGAATCTTTGTCCGCGCGAAGGCGAAGCACAAGAACAACTGCCACAGCCAGAACTGCAAGCGCAGCCGCTGCTATTCCAAGCGTCTTAAGAAGCGGACTTGCTGTCTCTTCTTTCTTCTCCGTTTTTGCTTTGTCTGTTTCTTCTTTTTCCGTTTCTTCTTTATCTGCCTCTTCTTTGTCTGTCTCTTCCTTATCCGTCTTCGACTCTTCTTCCTTCTCTTCTGAAGAAGCATCGTTTTCCGGGTCTTCTGTCACAGCAGCCGGATTCTTTTTATTTACAGAAACTGGATTTCTGTTATTCTTACCGGCTTCTGTTCCGGATCCTGAGCTCTGGCTTCCGGAGCTGCCGCTTCCCGATCCGGAGCTTCCGGAACCTGAACCGTTGGAACCTGAATTGTTGCTTCCTGAGCCGTCGGAATCTGAACCGCTGTTTCCGGAACCATCGGAATCCGAACCGTCATTTCCTGAGCCGTTTCCGTTTCCGGAATCCGGCGTTGTCCCGGTTCCGCCTCCGTCCGGCTTCGCCTCTCCTGACGCAGTAAGCTCAACCTGATTGACTGCTCCAAGCTCTACACTCTGCATGTCGGATGCGGCATTGACAAGCTTCAGACTGTCCGGAACGGCGCGAAGAGAAAACGTCACGCTTCCTTCTTTCACAGACGCTTTGATCTCGCCCAGCGCCAGGCTGTCTCCTGTGTGAAGGTTTTCACTTCCGGAAATGTACAGGGTCAGAAGCCCCGTATCCTTCTGGTAACGGTATTCCTTAATCCTGCTGCCGATTGCGGCGTCAAATTCAAAAGAAAGCTCCGCCTGCTGCGCTCCCTCTGCCTGAAATCCAAGCTGCAGGGAGCGTATCTCCTTCTCCGTGCCCTCCGGCCACGAAAGCACAGCCGAAGCGCCGGAGCCGGTCGCCGTAAGAGTTACCGCTCCCTGGTCGGCTGCCGATACCGGCAGCGTCCAGAGAAGCAGTCCCAGAAGCATAGCTCCCATGCCCTGCAATAATCTTTTTCTCATTCCTTTTTCTATCTCCTCATCTGTATCCTGTTTTCATACCTTTTTTACTTTGCAGTAAAAGATATTTCCGGAAGCTCTTCCGGCATCTCTGTGAAAAGCGTATCGCTTACAAGCCGCTGTCCCTCGTTTGTTATGGCGTTGTCCACGCGGTAAAGCTCTGCCCTTACTTTTGCCGGCAGGGAAGCTCCTTCCAGATCCTGCGGCTCTATCCAGTAAATCTAGGTTCCGTCAGACACTTCGCCCAGCAGAGCGTTTCCAGGATTCGGTGCAAGAATAATCTGCTGTGCACGAAGCGCTCCTTCACTGTCCGTACCTCCGACGATATTTCCATTTTCGTCATAAAGCATCACCACGTTGTAAGCAGGATTTCCTTTATAAGTTCCCGTAAAGATCCGGGAGTCTTTGGGAATCTTCTCCTCTTCCTTCTGTCCGTACTGGTAATCTTCCTTCAACGTTCCTATCGCAGCCTTTCCGTCTCCTGTCAGGAAGTCCACATTGTCTCCCGACGGTCCGAAAAGATCAAGCTCTGTGATGGAAAGCTCCTGTCCCTGCTGTCCTACAGCTGTCAGTCTTACATAAGCCGCGTCATAGGTCGCTACCCACGGTTTCTCTCCGTCTTCAAAATACACGGTCTGGCTTCCGTCCTTCAGCTCAAAGCTTCCTTCTTTTACCTTTGTATAGACGGAACCGTCTTCGCTGACTTCAATCGTGAACCTTCCTATCGCCTGTCCGCTTCCCTTAAGAGTATAGCGGAGAGCGGATACCGGAGTGCTCTCATTGAGCTTCACCGTCAGATACGGTTCCTCTGTCTCCGTCTTTGCCCGGAAGGTCGTTGCCGCATCATTGTCCATTACTTTGTACGAAGCGGAAACCTTCTCCGGAGCGCAGGGTTCATTCTCTGTGCCGCCTGCCGTTGTATCGTCTTCCGATACAAGGTTCGTCTCTATCGTCCAGAATGTTTCATCGAGACGTCCGTCTCCTTCGATTTTCAGCGCGTCGGAAGATCCCGCCTCAGAACGGTTCATATACTTGTCAACCGCTGTTACCTCATAGAAAAGTGTTCTGTTCGATGCAAATGGAACAGAGTCCGTAAATGTCTTTGTTCTCGTAAATCCTGCCGTCTCACGTCTTTCTCTGCCCTGCTCTGTATACACACGCACAATCTCAAAGCCGTGAAGAACTTCTTCCTTTCCTGTGTATCCTATCGTAAGCTGAACTTCGCTTCCGTTTGCAGACGCGCTGACAGAAGCGGCTTTCTGTCCCTCTACCGAATTCTGAATTCCATTCTCCATCTCGTAAACGCGCGCTTCATCATCCTGATAAAAGATTGCTCTCGTCTCTTTTTCAAACTGGTTCATATACTGAAGCGTATCTTTATCCGGCGTCATGCCCCAGCGCTCAAAGAACTCTGTCAAATCTTTCTGAGCGGCTGCCGCTGCAAGACGCATCAGATTCTGGTCGCGGTCAGAGGTCAGCGTAAGCGCCGTTCCCTTCGGAGCCGGAGCTGAAGCCGTATCTCTCGCATAGCTGTCTACTCTTGCATAGAAAAGACTGTCTTTTGTCTCCTGCCAGGTATCGTAGGTCTTATAGTTATAATCTCTGTCATATGCCAGATGAAGCTGCCAGTACAGTCCAAGCTGCGTAGCTACGCTGTCAGAATATCCCTTTGTTCCTGATGTTACTTTTTCAAATACATCGTCATACTGGAAACGGACGGATGCATTGTTATCCTTTGCCTGAGCAAGAACTGCAAAATAATTGTTCGTTACCTCTGCGAAGGTATAGGCAGACTGGTTAATCTGATGTCCTATCTCATGAGCAATTCCCCAGCCGAAATACTGACCGCTCTGATATTTTCCGTTTTCATCAGACACAACCGGAACGCCACCCATCAGACCACTGGTCTGATCCCACTCGATTCCGATATGATTTCCGCCTGCGTACATAAATGCTCCGGAGAACATTCTCATATAACGGATATTCAGATTGCTGTAGGGAATGTGATTTTTCTCAACTACAGCCGCAGCCGTTCCCTCTGCAAAAGAGCCGTGAAGTCCCTTGTGCTGATAGAAAAGCGTCATCATTTCTTCCATGGCTTCGATTGTGCCTGCAAGCTTCTCCGCCTGCCCGGAAGCTCCCAGACCCTTCTGAACCTGGCTTGCCGGAATGGAGAACATCATATGGTTCATCAGAATATCTGTCTCGTCCAGAATACAGTTTCTCTCATCGTAATCTTTCGTATGCTTTTCATCATGCAGGTTCTTAAGCTCTGCTGTGTAAGCATTCAGCTCGTTTACATAAGCCTCGATGCGTGCAAGACGCTCTTCTCCCTGAACGCCGTATACGTTCAGCATCGGAATCTTCGAGCCTCCGCTCACCCGCACCGCATAGGAATCTGTGCTCTTATTTCCTGTGTACTGGATATAAAGCGCACCGCCCTGCTCTGTCGCCTTTCCTGTGATATTCGGAACCGTGATTTCATTTCGTCCGATTTTCAGGGGCTGCGTCTTGCTAAGCTCCGTGCTCTCCGCATGATGCTGCGTAAACACAAGCTGAAGCTCTGTGGACGCGCCTGCCTTTTTGCCCGGAGCGCCTACATATACAACCAGCTGCTCGCCTGCCTCTGCCGTAATTCCAAGAGGCTGCCATGCGTTGAGACCGCCAAGAGCGATTCCGCTGTCTTTTTTCAGAGAAATCTCTGTGTTAATCTCTGTCACTCCGCCAAGATTTCCTGTCTCAAAGAGCTGCTTTGCTGCCGTCAGCTCCTTCTGAAGCGCCTCTCTCTCCGGATGATATTCTCCGCTTACCGGATCCGGAGTGTCAAGTCTCTCCTGAAGAGCTGCAAGCGTCTCGCCCGTTACGCTCTCCTTCAGAGTAAGGTAGAGATTATCTGCGTAAAGACCTAAAATATCCTGCTCCAGACTGTCATAGGTATAGAAACGTACCTCTGAAAGAGTCACCTTTCTGAGAGAAGGATTTTCTCTGCCGACTCCAAAACGGATTCCGGAAGTTGTCACCGGACCGGCAAATTTAATCATATGGTACTTTCTGTCTCCGCTTGTCTTAAGCTGGATCGTTTCACCTTCTACATCCTTCCAGGTTCCGTTTTCATCCTCATACTTTACGGTTACATAGTTGTATCTTCCCAAATCTACAGGCTCGGCAAAGGTAATCATACCTATCGTGTATTCCTGATCGAATCGTGCCGTAACATATCTCTTATCTGTGTTGTAGATTCCGCCATAATCCCAGTCCAGCGCCTCCATATAAGATTCCGCTCTATTGTCAACGAGTCCCAGGGCGCTGTTCTTTTCCTGATCAAGAGGGCTGCTCTTCATCACGCCCGGGGCAGTGGCGGAAGCTTCCACTATATGTTCACTGAGCTTTCCATCTCCATTTGACGTATTAATCAGACGGTAAGCCGGAAGCTTTACAAGCGTCAGTCCCGACAGAGTCGAAACCTCTACAGACGTGCATGCCGGTCCCTCGCCGAGATCGTTGACTCCCGTCAGGTACAGAATGTAAGCCGTCTGATCCTTCAGCCCTTCCACAGTCCATTCTGTGGCTTTAATCCCCTCAATCTTCTGGAAGCTGTCGGCTCCCTTTTCCTTATAGAAAAGGTTATAGCTGTCTGCATCACTGTTTTTCTTCCACTTTACCTTAAAGCTTCTGTAGCCTCCCTCAGCCGCCACATTGTCGGGCGCGTCCGGAACGCCGTCCGGCTTCGGAACTGCCTGAATCTCTTCCAAAAATCCGCTCTTCCACTCGCCGTTCAGCGACTGTACCTTCACAGTATATACTTTATTATTTACAAGCTCTTTGCCGCCGAACTGAACAAGATCCATCGACGCGGACGTTGTTCTTCTGTACTCTGTCTTTCCTTCCAGAGTCACAGCCACTTCATAAGCCGTCACATTTGTCTGCGCCGTCCAGCTCAGGCTGATTTTTTTATTGCTGCCGACCGCCTTCAGATCGCCGGGGATATTCATTTCCGGCTCCGGAATTCTGCTTTCCATGTCGTTGACAAATTCTACCTTGGAAATCTCCGCAAGATTTGTCTTTCCGGAGGTCGCTGTAATCTTAAACGTAACCTTCTTTACGGCAATCTGTCCGCCAAGATTAATATGAAGGCTTCCGTCCGCACCCCAGGACGCCTGAGCCGCGCTCCGCATTACGCTTTCTCTGGAAGGAATCGCGATTTTCATTGTTTTAGAAACGCCGTCTTCCAGATATTCTACCGTTACCGTTCCTTCTGCGATGGCATTTTCACTTTCGGACGGAGATTCCACAACGATCTCCTCCATCTGTGTTCCTGCTGCCGTCTTTGAAAAGTCAAAGCTTAACTCTGCCGGCTTTTCTTCTGTAATGGCATCCGCGCCCTCAACGCCTACGGTAAGCTTTTCCCCCATCAGAACGCCTTCCGTGCTTCCGCCTTTTATCTCTGTATGCTGTCCGGTACTTCCTTCTGCCGCATCAGGGGATATGTAAGTCTCCGGACGCGCCTCCTGCCCGCTGCCTTTCTCCATAAAAGAAGTAAGATAGTCCAGGTCGAGAATGTCTGCCGCTCCGTCTCCGTTCAGATCGCAGAGCCCTGAAGCCTGTCCCGCCTCCGCCGCGTCGATAACCGCGTAGGCGTCTCTTTCATCTACAGCCCCGTCTCCATTCACATCTCCATAGAGAAGAAGTCCCGGCTGCGCCTTGCCCTCTTTCTCCAGAAGAGGGAGTTTTCCTGCATAAAGCTGAATACGGTAGCCCAGATTTTTAACTTCCATACTCTGCTCATAGGTTACATATCCGGGCGCTGAAACGCGAAGTACATAAGTACCCTCATCAAGATCGGAAAAAACAGCCTTATCCTCAGATGCGTCTGCATTTTCCTCGTCTGCCTTTGCAAGCTTCAGCTCTGCTCTTTTCTCTGTTCCGTCTGCTCCGCGCAGGCTTACTGCAAAGCTCTCTTCTGACAGAAACTCGATTCCTGCCGCGATGCGGATCTCTACCGTTCCCTGTACAGGCTGGTCTGCCGGAAGCTTCTCGCTCAGAAGGCTGAATAAAACCGGCTGCTCTTCCGGAGCTTCCTCTTCTGTCTCTTCCTCCGAAACCGGAGTTTCCTGTCCCGGCTCTTCTTCCTCTTCCGTATCTCCTTCCGTCTCTTCCTGTCCGGAAAGACCTTCCTCTTTATCCTGAGTCTCCCCCTCTTCCGGGTTCATCTCTGTATCCTGTTCTCTGTCTGTTTCATCCGGAGTCTCTCCTTTTACTCCTTCTAAAACAGAACCCGTTTCGTTCTCTTCCACTCCGGAGACGGCGGATGCTTCTGCAAACACAATCCCGTTTCCTGAAGAACACAGCAGAGATACCGCTAAGATCCCTGCCAGTAATCTTGAAAAGATTTTTTTCATTCGTCTTTCTCCCTCGTTATATTTTATGAATGTCCGGATATTTTTCTATCCGCAACACACTAATGTCAATTAGTTATTACAATT
>CAUWNO010000114.1:0-6905 GCA_963559965.1 uncultured Lachnospiraceae bacterium
CGGAAACAGGATTCTATGATAGATTAATATCAGTAACAGGAATTATTACTGTTTTAACCACAAAAACCATTAACTTATTATAAAAAGAAAAGGAGATTACAACTATGAAAACTTTTGTATGTTCTGTATGCGGCTATGTATATGAAGGAGAAACTGCACCGGAGAAATGTCCTCAGTGCGGAGTTGGCGCTGACAAGTTCACAGAGCAGAAGGCTGGTCTGAGCTGGGCAGCTGAGCACGTTGTAGGTGTTGCTCAGGGCGTAAGCGAGGATATTCTTGAGGATCTGAGAGCAAACTTCAACGGCGAGTGCTCTGAGGTTGGTATGTACCTTGCGATGGCACGCGTAGCTCACAGAGAGGGATATCCGGAAATCGGTCTGTACTGGGAGAAGGCAGCTTACGAAGAGGCTGAGCATGCTGCTAAGTTTGCAGAGCTTCTGGGCGAGGTTGTTACCGACAGCACAAAGAAGAATCTGGAGATGAGAGTTGCTGCTGAGAACGGCGCTACAGCTGGTAAGTTTGACCTTGCTAAGCGTGCAAAGGCTGCTAACCTGGATGCAATCCATGACACTGTTCATGAGATGGCTCGCGACGAAGCTCGTCACGGAAAGGCATTCGAGGGTCTTCTGAAGAGATACTTCGGCTAATTAAAATCCTGTTTATAAACGGCATAAGCTTAAGTAAAAAAGGCTGCTCAATCATCGGTTAAGATGGCTGAGCAGCTTTCTTTATGGAGATTTCTCCAAAAACCGGCTGTTCAAAATTTCTCTTCAAAAAGCCTTGACTTCTTCTTTTTTCAGGTATAATATGAATACATCGTGACATAGTTTTAAATACTACATAGTGTATTCTATAAATTACATCAAAAGGAGATGGCATTATGAAATTTGAAATTAAAGACCCCGGCAGCGCAATCACTCATTTTATCGGTATGCTTATGGCTCTTTTTGCAGCTACCCCTCTTCTGATACGGGCGGCGCAGAATCCGGATAAGATCCATCTGTTTGCCCTTGCCGTTTTTATCGGAAGCATGATTCTTCTCTATGCGGCAAGCGCCACTTATCATACGCTGAATATTTCTGAACGCGCTAACCGTATTCTCAAAAAAATCGATCACTGCATGATTTTCGTTCTGATCGCCGGTTCCTATACGCCTGTCTGCCTTATCGCTCTTGGCGGACGTACGGGATACCTGCTCTGCGCCCTTGTCTGGGGCATCGCTCTTGCAGGCATTCTTCTGAAGGCTTTCTGGATCACCTGTCCCAAATGGTTTTCTTCTGCCCTCTATATTGCAATGGGCTGGATCTGCGTGCTTGCTTTTACTCAGATTCTGAACGCTCTCTCCCCCGCCGCTTTCGGCTGGCTTCTTGCGGGAGGGATTATTTACACGGTAGGCGGCGTTATCTATGCTCTGAAACTGCCGATTTTTAACGCTAAGCATAAGAATTTTGGCTCTCACGAAATCTTTCATCTCTTCGTTATGGGCGGCAGCGTCTGTCACTTTATTACGATGTATGTATTTCTTGCTTCCATGCCTCTTCCGGTCTGATATATGGTATAATGGAAGCGAAGGAGTTGTTTTTATGAATTACACCTATATGCTTCGCTGCAGCGACGGTTCTCTTTATACCGGCTGGACCAATAACCTGAAGAAGCGTCTGGAAGACCATAATCTCGGATGCGGCGCCAAATATACCCGCGCGCATCTCCCCGTCTTTCTTGTATACTATGAATCTTTTGATACCAGACAGGAAGCGATGCGGCGTGAAGCCGCTATCAAAAAATTAAGCCGTTCCCAAAAGGAACGGCTTATTGCAGATGCTCCGCCTGTAGATCTTTCTCTTTTACAGGAAAACCCTACTGTAAAAGACTCATAGGATCAATGCTCTCTCCGTCTTTTCTTATCTCAAAATACAGGCTGCACCCTTCTTTTGCATAAAATCTTGTCGGCTCGCTTAAGTAGCCTATCGTTTCTCCCGCTTTGACAACGTCGCCTTCTTTGACTGCCAGCTCTTTGAGCTGTCCGTAAATGGCTTCATATCCGTCGCCCATATCCATGGTCACCGTGGTTCCCGTCTCTTCCGTTGTCTCTATGGCTGTAATCTTTCCCTGCGCCGCGCTCATTACCTGCTCGTCCGGACTTCCGCCAATAATCATGGCGGGATTGTACTTGTACTGATCAAGCGTTGCAAAATATACGGTCTTGTCCATGCTGTAGCCGAGAATCACATTTCCTGCCACCGGCCAGAGAAGGGAAGCGCTCTCTCCCGAAAAGGAAAGCGGAGGTTCTTCTGCCGTTTCCGCCTCAGCTACCTCTGTCTCTGCGCCTGTCAGATCAATTTCCGCAGTCTCAGGTTCTGCCTGTGCAAACTCGCTTTCCAGCTCGGCTGCGTTTTCCTTTTTTGCCTCTGCCTCATCCTCTTGTTTTTCACCTTCTCTGTCACGGGACGCTCCTGCGGAAGCCGCTTCCTGCTTCTGCTCTTCCTGAAGCTTTTCCGCCTCCCGGCGGGCTTTCGCCTGCTCCTGCGCCTGTTTTTCCGCGTCAGCCACCTGCTGCTCCAGCTTCTTCTGCTGCTCGTCTGTTCTGCCTACCATGTACATTCCCATCATTGTAACGACTGCCAGAAGGCAGAGACTGAAGGCAATCGTAACAGTTCTGCCCCCTGAAAAGCTGCTTTTTTTCTTTCTTGTTCCTGTCATAAGCTTCACCTCTATCCTGTTTTCACACATGCTCTGTGCTGCTAACCCTAGGATAGCCAGTTTAAGAGTAGCTTATACATTCCGTATTTTTATAAAAATAAGACAAAATTTCCTGATATTTCTTACCTGCAAGCGCCATACAGTTTGCTTCATACAGACTCATTCCCAGACCATGCCCATATCCTTTTGTCGTGATGCGCAGTCCTTCCTCTGTCATTTCCGCCGTAAAGCAGCTGGAATTCAGGTGAAATCGTGTTCGGAACTCCTCGCCTGCCATGCTCTCTCCCTGTGTACGCACTTCTAATACATAGCCCGCCTCATCCCTTGCAAGAATCTCCGGAGCCTCTGAAAAACCGTCTTTCAATGTCTGAATTTTCAGGTATTCGGAAGAACCAAGATCCTCCGGGCATTCGGCAGATTCCAGAAAGACATATTCTTCTCCCAGCACGCTTCCGGAACGCGTCTTCCCGCTGCTTACGGCGTGGTAAGGCAGATCCGCCGGTTTTTCGTTTACAAAAAGAATCTCCCCTTTTGTATCAAGAGCTGCCTGGAGGCATTTCTGCAGATATTCTTCCGCCTTCTCATATCCCCAGGTATCGGCTGCTTTTTCTTTTGTACAGACGGAAAATCCCATCGTTTCCAGATCTTCTTCTTTTACCGCCTCTGCCGCTTCGGACGCTCCTCCGCTTCCATAAAGCTCCATACTTTTTCGTATCAGATTCGTCCGGATAACAACTGCCTGAGCTTTCAGCGCCTCTTCCTCATACGTCACCGACATCTGCGTCGGCAGAATTTCTGCCACAAGCTTTTCGATCTCCGGCGTTTCCGTTTCCACCTCTCTGATACCGCCCGTCCGGAAAACAGCTGCCACATAAGGGAGAAGAATCACAATAATAAATACCGATATTCCTGTCTTTATTTTTTCTCTCATTCTACAATCTATGACGGTATAAAAAGAGATAGAAGTCTTCCTGAAAAGCAAAAAGCCGGCGCACGGATTTCCTCTCCTGTACGCCGGCTTTGCCTTGCTTTATTTTACTTTCGTATGCTTTATTTTGTCTCCGGAAGCTCTACTGTCATCTTATCCAGATGCCAGATATCGTCCACATACTCCTGGATTGTTCTGTCAGATGAGAACTTTCCGCTGCATGCCGTATTCAGAATTGCCTTCTTTGCCCAGCCCTTCTCGTCACGGTATGCTTCCTCTATTCTTCTGTGTGCTTCCGCATAAGAACGGAAATCCTTCAGAATAAAGTAGGTGTCTGCGCGGTCGCTGCTCTTCGTGTTCAGCAGAGAATCATAAATCTCACGGAACAGTTCCGGATCCTGACGTGCGTAGCTGCCGTTAATCAGCTGCATCAGAACCTGGCGGATATCCTGATCGCTGTTGAAGATATCCATCGGATTGTAGCCGCCGTTCTGCTCATAATTGATAACCTCGTCTGAGCTGAGACCGAAGATAAATGCGTTCTCTTCGCCCATCTCCTCTACCATCTCCACGTTGGCTCCGTCCATCGTTCCGATGGTAAGCGCTCCGTTCAGCATGAACTTCATGTTTCCTGTTCCGGAAGCCTCCTTGCTGGCTGTGGAGATCTGCTCGGATACGTCTGCCGCTGCAAAGATCAGCTCTGCGTTTGACACACGGTAATCCTCAATGAAGACTACTTTCAATTTTCCGCGGATTGCCGCGTCGTTGTTGATTACGTCTGCAACTGCATTGATAAGCTTGATGGTAAGCTTTGCTCTGCGGTAGCCTGCCGCCGCCTTCGCTCCGAAAATAAAGGTTCTCGGATAGAACGGCATCTCCGGATGCTCTTTGATCTGATTGTACAGATACATAACATGAAGAATGTTCAGAAGCTGACGCTTATACTCATGAAGTCTCTTTACCTGTACATCGAAGATAGAACGCGGATCTACCGTGATTCCGTTATGCTCCTGAATATATTTTGCCAGACGCACCTTGTTCTGATACTTGATGTTCATGAACTCCTGCTGTGCCTTCTCATCGTCTGCATAAATCTTCAACTTGGAGATCTGAGATAAATCGGTAATCCACTCGTCTCCGATATGAGATGTCACCCAGTCAGCCAGCAGCGGATTTCCGTGAAGCAGGAAACGGCGCTGTGTAATTCCGTTCGTCTTGTTGTTGAACTTCTCCGGCATCATCTGATAGAAATCCTTCAGCTCCTGATGCTTCAGAATCTCTGTGTGCAGTCTTGCCACACCATTTACAGAATAGCCTGCCGCAATCGCCAGATGCGCCATCTTTACCTGTCCGTCATAAATGATAGCCATTTTACGGATCTTTTCCTGATCACCCGGATACTTCTTCTGGATCTCAATCACGAAACGGCGGTTGATCTCCTCAACGATCTGATATACACGGGGAAGAAGACGTGAGAAAAGCTCGATAGGCCATTTCTCAAGAGCCTCTGCCATAATGGTGTGGTTTGTGTAAGCACAGGTCTTTGTGGTTACTTCCCATGCCTCATCCCACTCCAGACCTTCTTCGTCTACCAGGACACGCATCAGCTCGGCTACAGCAACTGTCGGATGTGTATCGTTGAGCTGGAAGGTCGCCTTCTCGTAGAACTTGCGGATATCGTCGTGATCTCTCTTATAACGCTCCACAGCCGCCTGAACGCTTGCGGAAATGAAGAAATACTGCTGTTTCAGACGAAGCTCCTTGCCTGCCATATGATTGTCGTTCGGATAAAGTACCTCTACCAGAAGCTTTGCAAGATTTTCTTCCTCCACAGCCTTCTGATAATCACCCTTGTCAAACGCATCCAGGCGGAAGGAATTCATTGCCTCTGCATCCCAGATACGAAGCGTATCTACTACGTTATTGCCGTAGCCTACAATCGGAAGATCACAGGGAATTGCGCGCACGCTCTGGTATCCCTTCTGTACGAAATGGTTCTTTCCGTTCTGATCGGTTTCAATATCAACGTATCCGCCGAATTTTACGATCTTTGCATATTCCGGACGGCGAAGCTCAAAGGGATTGCCATTCTTCAGCCACTCGTCCGGAACCTCTACCTGAAAACCGTCCTGAATCTTCTGCTTGAACATACCGTAGCGGTAGCGGATTCCGCAGCCGTAAGCCGCATACCCCAGTGTTGCCAGCGAATCCAGGAAGCAGGCTGCCAGTCTTCCCAGACCGCCGTTTCCAAGCGCCGCGTCAGGCTCCTGATCCTCGATCACATTCAAATCGCAGCCCAGCTCCTCCAGAGCCTCCTTTACCTCGTCATAATAAGTGAGGTTGATCAGGTTGTTGCCGAGCGCACGGCCCATCAGGAATTCCATCGACATATAATATACAATCTTCGGATCCTGCTTCTTCATCTGTTCCTGTGTCGCCAGCCATGCATCGATGATAGCGTCCTTTGTTGCCAGAGCCACTGCGCTGAAAATCTGCTGCTGAGTAGCCTCCTCGATATTTTTCCTGTAGAGAGTCTTTACATTGTAGACTACGCTTCTTTTGAAGAGCTCCTTATCAAAAGGTCTCTTGCTCATATCGTATTCCTCCTCGTTCCCCGTTTTGGATTGTTGTGTAAAGCGCGCAGTTTAAACGCGCTCCACACCCAGGGTTACATTTTCCCCGTTTATATTCCAGTCCTTCTCATAGCCAGTCGTTTCCCCGATCTTTACATCGAGAGCCAGTACCTCCGACTGAATCTCTTCTTTATTCTTCTTAAGAAGCGTCTCGATCTTCTCGTTGCCTCTGCAGGAGAGGAGAATCTTGTCGGTTACCTGGAAATCTGCCTCTTTTCTCATGGTCTGCACCTTGCTGATAATCTCGCGCACATAACCCTCTTCCATCAGCTCCGGCGTAAGCTTTGTATCAAGCACAACGGTAATCTCATTGTCGCCATCTGATACATAGCCCTCTGTCTGAGCCATATCAATCAGCAGATCCTCTTCTGATAATACCACAGCCGTGCCGTTTACGTCAAATGTCAGGCTTCCCTTCTCTTTCAGCTCATCCATAGCGCTGTTGCCGTCTACCTCGGAAAGGTATGCTCGAATACCATTCAGAACCTTGCCATACTTCGGACCTACTGTCTTCAGCTGAGGCTTGAAGCTGTAGGTTGTAAAGGCGCGCACATCGTCTGTAAAATCTACCGCCTTCACATTCAGCTCGTCGCGGATGATCTCGCAGTAATTCTCTTCCAGCTTATAGGGAGCCTTTACATACA
>CAUWNO010000115.1:0-6865 GCA_963559965.1 uncultured Lachnospiraceae bacterium
CTATTAACTCTTCAATAAAGAAAATGTGATAACTTCCAGTCAGTTGTTCTAGGAAAAATTATAGAAATAAACATCTGCGCAGGAAAAGGCTATAAGAAAATAATAAAGGTTGCACTTTTGATATTAAAGCCTGATAACCTCTTTCAGTATCACAGAGAGTAAAAAACCGTGAGCTATCATTTCGATAACTCACGGTTTTTCTTAATCTTAATCTGTTCAGGCTTATACCAGCTCGAGCAGCACTTCCATCGCTGCATCGCCCTTACGCAGGCCGATCTTTACGATTCTTGTGTATCCACCGTTACGGTTTACATACTTCGGTGCAATCTCATCGAAAAGCTTTGCTACCATGTCAACCTTCTTGGTGTTGCGCTTCTTGCCTGCGGCTGCCTCCGGAACCTCAGTTACCGGGTACAGAACCTTAAGCATCTGACGTCTTGCATGAAGTCTGGAAGGCTGATCCTTCTTGATTGTCTTCTCTACTTCGTCGTATACGGTTACTTTCTTTCCGTCTACAACTTCCTTCACGCGCTTTCCGTCCTTATCCTTACGCGGAACCTTAGCTGTTACAGTTACAGTCTCGAAGTTGTCCTTCTCCTTTACTGCAAGAGCGATCAGTCCCTCTGCAATCTTACGAACTTCTTTTGCCTTAGCCTCTGTCGTAACGATCTTTCCGTTCTGCAGAAGAGCTGTTACCTGATTTCTCAGGAGAGCCTTTCTCTGGCTGGAAGTTCTGCTCAGTTTTCTATACTTTGCCATTTCTTTTTCCTCCATCTGTGGAACCGCATCTCCACGCTTCTTCGGTCTTACTGGAGAGGGCTGCTCCGAAAATCCGGAGCTTCCATATTTTCAGGGTATCTGTTTTACTGCATTAAGCTGCGAATCTGTCTGCTTCTCCCTGCTCTGATCTTTTTACTCGTCGCTGGGATTCAGCTGCAGGCCAAGCTCTTTCAGCTTTGCAAGCACTTCCTCAAGTGACTTGCGGCCCAGATTGCGGACTTTCATCATATCCTCGGAAGTACGGTTGCAGAGCTCTTCAACTGTGTTGATTCCTGCTCTCTTCAGGCAGTTGAACGAACGCACAGAAAGCTCCAGCTCGTCGATGCTCATCTCAAGCACCTTTTCCTTCTCATTGTCCTCTTTCTCTACCATTACCTCTGCGGTCTTGGCATTCTCGGACAGATCGATGAACAGACTCAAATGCTCGCTGAGTACTTTTGCAGCAAGACTTACCGCCTCATCCGGAACGAGAGTTCCGTTGGTGTAAACATCCAGAGTCAGCTTGTCAAAGTCAGTTACCTGACCTACACGCGTATCCTGAACCGTCATGTTTACACGCTCTACCGGCGTATAGATAGAATCGATCGCGATCACTCCAATCGGAAGCTCCGGATTCTTATTCTTATCTGCGCTTACATAGCCTCTGCCCTTGGTAATCGTCAGCTCCATATACAGCTTGCTGTCTGCTCCGCCGTTCAGGTGAGCGATGACAAGCTCCGGATTCAGGATCTCGATATCGGGATCTGCCTGAATGTCGGCTGCTGTGACTACGCCTTCACCTTCAAATTCGATGTAGGCGATTTTTGCTTCGTTACTGTCGCTTGTATTCCGAATAGCAAGATTCTTGATATTCATAATGATTTCAGTCACATCTTCCTTTACTCCAGGAATAGAACTGAACTCATGCAGAACACCCTCGATCTTCACCTGGCTGACTGCTGCACCCGGTAACGAAGAAAGCATGATTCTTCTCAGTGAATTGCCCAGTGTCGTACCATAGCCTCTCTCGAGCGGCTCAACCACAAATTTTCCGTACTTCTTATCATTTGAAATCTCTGCAATCTCAATTTTCGGTTTGTTAAAATCGAACACTAAAAGGCCCCTCCTTCATATTTGGTTTGGGTGTTATGCTGCTTCGTCATACGTTGGCTTACTTAGAATACAGCTCGACGATAAGCATCTCATCTACCGGTACGTCAATAACCTCTCTGGAGGGAAGCTCCTTTACAGTTCCCTTCAGCGCCTCAAGATCAGACTCCAGCCACTCCGGAATCAGTCTTCCGCCGGTTGCCTCAACGATATCCTTGTATCTCTGAGATCCTTTGCATTTTTCTTTGATTTCGATCACATCTCCAGCCTTTACAAGGTAGGACGGGATGTTTACCTGCTTGCCGTTTACCAGAATGTGCTTATGATCTACGATCTGTCTTGCCTCTCTTCTGGTTCTTGCAAGACCCAGACGGAACACTACGTTGTCCAGTCTGCTCTCCAGCAGAATCATCAGGTTCTCACCTGTCATTCCCTTCATTCTGTCTGCCTTCTCGTAGTAGTTACGGAAGGGCTTCTCCAGAACGCCGTAAATGAATTTTGCTTTCTGCTTTTCGCGAAGCTGAAGTCCGTACTCGGACATCTTTCTGTTCGCTCTTCTCAACTCTCTTGTTGACTTTTTATCAATTCCTAAAACTGTCGGCTCCAGACCAAGGGAACGACATCTTTTTAAAACCGGAACACGATTGACTGCCATTACTCTGTACCTCCTAATTAGACTCTTCTACGCTTGGGCGGGCGGCATCCGTTGTGCGGAACGGGTGTCACATCGCTGATACTGGTTACTTCCAGACCACATGCCTGAAGTGCGCGGATTGCTGCCTCACGGCCTGAACCCGGTCCCTTAACCATAACGTCTACAGTCTTAAGTCCATGTACTAAGGCTGCCTTAGTTGCTGTCTCTGCTGCCATCTGCGCAGCGTACGGAGTAGATTTCCTTGAACCTCTAAATCCCAGACCACCGGCACTTGCCCATGATAAAGCATTTCCTTCAGCATCTGTCAGCGTCACGATTGTGTTGTTAAAAGATGCCTGAATATGTGCCTGTCCGCGTTCAACGTTTTTCTTTACGCGCTTTTTTGTCACTTTCTTTGTAACTTTCGCCATTTTAAACTAACCTACTTTCTACTTTCTTGATAAGGCTTACAGTTGCTCAGTACTTAATGCCTATTTCTTTTTATTTGCTACTGTTCTCTTCGGACCCTTTCTCGTTCTTGCATTGGTCTTAGTCTTCTGACCACGAACCGGGAGTCCCTTACGGTGACGGATACCTCTGTAGCATCCGATTTCCTGAAGACGCTTGATATTCATAGCGATCTCACGTCTTAAGTCACCCTCTACCTGATAATCTTCGTCGATTACCGCACTGATTCTCTTTACTTCCTCATCAGTCAGGTCTCTTACACGAGTATCCGGATTTACCTTTGCAGCTTCCAGAATCTTATTGGCGCTTGCACGTCCGATTCCGTACACATAGGTCAAACCGATCTCCACACGTTTTTCTCTTGGTAAGTCTACACCAGAAATACGAGCCATTTGATTATTCCTCCATTAATAAAAATTGGGTCCGGGCGTTTTTTAATAGGTGCCCGGTGACACTTTCCTAAATGAGACACGCGTGTTCTGCGCGTCCAGCCAGGCATCTGCCTGACCTTTCAGATACTCTGCATCCGCATTTCTCCGTTTTAAGCAATATCATTCTGAATAATCCTGGTCAAATATATTGTTAAACACGAACCGGCTTCCGGTCCATGCAGCCGCTTTCCTCTATATTTTGACAAGAATCACAGTTTGCGGAATTATCCCTGGCGCTGTTTGTGCTTCGGATTCTCGCAAATTACTCTGATACTACCTTTTCTCTTGATGATTTTGCATTTTTCGCAAATTGGTTTTACAGATGATCTTACTTTCATCGTAAAAATCCTCCTTTCACATCTTGCGTTTTCCTTCTTCTCCGCAACCGGGTTATGAAGCGAAGGATGCAGGAAAACAAGGCGTTTCTTGTTTCCAACTCCCGAAAGGATTTAAAAAAGCGCATAAAAACAAGCGCAAAATCCCCACGGAAATCATACGTCTAATATGATAACACATGGGGATTCAAAATGCAAGCGTTTTTTGTTTTATTCCGGCGCTTTGTTCCGGCTTCCGTTCTCCAGCCCCGCATATTTTGCATGAACTACGAAACGCTTTTCTCCGTTCGCCGTGCATGTGGAAAGCGTCAGAATTCTGTCTTCCGTATCCACCTCGACGCCTGTATCATAAAGCCTGTTCTCTTTCAGTTCTCTTAAAAAATTTTCCCGTTCTTCCTCAGACCCAAAGGCAAGCGTATACGCCGCACTGTCTTCTCTTGTCGTATAACAGGAAAAAATATCGTATCTGTATATTCCTCCGTCCAGAGTAAGATATATATAAGGATGTTCTTCAAAATAAGACTCTTCCCGCCATTTTTTTAATCCGGCAAACATTGTGCCGTTCCGCATATTATGCCCGTAAACGACCGTATGTATATCCGTAAAGTCCTCTGCGTTCAGAGCTTCCATAAAAATGCTTCCGGCAATATTTTCTTCTCCGCTGAACGTATGGTTCAAATAATAAACATTATTCTCCGTATGCATAACAGGATAAGAAATCCTGGTTCCCGGAACTTCTATCCAGGCTGCGGTCTCCGGATTCTGTCTTCTGAGTCCATCGAGGTCTGCTTTTGTAAGCTCCTCTCCTTCGTTTCCTTTTACCTCTCCGCTTTCCTCTACAAGCTGCCTGTATTCTTTTGCTCCTTTTTCGTATACGGAAAACACTCTGCTCAGATGAAAAAGGCAGAAAATCAACAAAACCAGAAATACTGCTATAAGAGCGTTCTGAAAGAAGCGAAGCCATCGGCTCCGCCTCCTTCTGATATTTTTATTTCCGTTTCCGCCCGGCTTTGTCTTACTCTTTGTTCTTATCGGATTTTTCACTCTTCTTCCTCCAGAACAACAGACCTGCCACTGCCGCTACAGAAATACCTGCCACCCCTGCAAGCAGTGCGATCGGCGTATCGTCTCCCGTCTTCGGTCTTCCATTATACACGCTTGTAAATACCGCCTGATTCTGACTTTCAAAAAGGACAAGACTTTTCTTAGGAGCTGTCTCCCCGTTATGGTAGCCTGCCGCCACTTTCTCTTCTCCCGCAGTCGTAATATTATATACGCTATTTACTTTCGGAAGTTCAAAAAGCTTCTGATACTTCTCTTCTGTATCTGTCTCAATATGCTCTTCTGCCGTATTAATAATGGCATGTCCGATCTGCACTTCTTCCTGCTTATAAGAAAGTCCCTGCAGTTCTTTTTCCGTCACGCGGAATTTTGCTTCATAAGGCATATAGAAAACGGCATACTCTCCCGGATTCAATGTGAATTTTCCATTATCCTCCGTCCACTTATAATACTTGCCATTCGCCGTTCCATCGCTCTCTACGTTTCTGTAAACCGCAAATTTCACATCGCCGGCCGGCTTTTCCTTGCTTGCGCTGTCTGAATCATCCTTATAATAAAGCTTAAAGGTGAAATCCTCATCCCTGAGCCTGCTGCTCACGTTGATCCAGTTCGGCCTGCTGGGTACTCTCGCCACAGCCCCTTCTCTTCTCTGAAGAAGGATCTGATTCTGCTGAGATATAAGAGCCGCCGCCGTAGCTCCGGCGCTTCTCTCCATTACAACCTCTTTTCCAATCAGAAGCTTAAGAAGTACCGGATTATAACGGTTTGTAAAGATAAACTGATTATTTGTCCGTCCTACGTTCTGGAAAGTAAATTCCGGAGTTCCTTCTTCCACAAAGTAATCCTCCGCAATTCCCTCTTTTTTTGTAGTGACGCAGGTTCTCCAATTATTGGTATAGCCGTACTTTTCTTCCTGGCGAATAGTTATCTCTTTCTGCTTTTCCGCGCTCTTTTCCAACTCAAGAACTTTTCCCTGATCCAGAGCTTCCGTCACATTACTGCTTCCTGTCTGCACAGTCACCTTGTCGTAATCCCAGCTGTTAAGATCCTGCTCTTCCACCCGGATCTGCGTTCCGGAAAGCAGCTCCAAAACCGCGTATTCTCCGCCCTTAAGCTTGAAACGACCCTCGCTGTCCGCGTGAAGAGATGCCGCTCCGTCATAAGCCTGCGTAAGTCTGCCCTGCTCGTTAAGACGATACAGTCCATAAGCGATTCCATTGGCTCTTGTGTATTCTGTCTTACCGTCCTTTATCTGCGAAGCGGTAATCTGGAACTGGAATTCCTGTCCCATCTTATCCTTCACCTTCTGTCCTCTCGGCAGGAAATCCTCAGAATCGCCGCCTGTCACCTCTTTACCAATCAGTATTCTCTGATAATAGGCGGGATTCAGAAGATTTGTAAATACAACCACATTATTGTAGGAAAGCTTTTCCTTCTGCTCCCGGGTCATACCCATAGAACTGGGAATTGTTACATAATAATCTGCCTCTTTATCCAGTTCCGTATTCCATCCGGGATTTCCCAGCGCCGCTCCGGTACTCCTGTACCCCATTCCCGGCACGCCATACTCGTCCGGATTTGCCGTCGTCACAATATCCACATTTGTATCCAGGCTCTCTTTCCAGCCTTCCTCTCTATGCCCTTTGACTCCGCGAATACTAATCGTGGTCTTCGAAGAGGCAAGTTTCTCCCCTCCTGACACAGGCGCTCCCGGGCTTCTGTCAAGCGTTCCCGTAGACGCATCAATCTCCTTGGCAATAAGGCTGCCCATTTCTACCTTGACACCGCTGTAATGCTGACTGTAATAACCATAATACTGCCCGTCTATTTCAGGTTCGCGCTTTTCCTCCAGAAGTCGGCTCAGATTTGCCGGCGTCACCTCTGCCACACGGTACTGCGTAAGCCCCAGAACAGAAAATACCGCATACTGACCTGCCTCAAGCTCCAGAATTCCATCGCTGTCTGTAAAATATTCCGTCTGATCTTCCGAATACACGAGGCGCCCGTCTTTCATCTGCGCCAGACGATAAGGGCTGTCTGCCAGAGGCTCTGCAGGTTTATCTCCC
>CAUWNO010000116.1:0-6863 GCA_963559965.1 uncultured Lachnospiraceae bacterium
TCTTTATCTGTGCGACGGAATGTCGCGCTGTCATGTGCTGACAGCAGAAAATGTAGAAAATTATAAGCGGATTCTTAAGATCAGCGGTTTTACTTCCAGATACCGGGAAGAAGTCCGGCAGGAGATTCTTCAGTTTTATTATGCAAATCACGATCTGGAGGAGCTTGACAGGGAATTCTTTGTGACGGAGACAGAGTTTATGACGCTGAAGGACCGCGCAAAGTATGTGGAGATTCTGATTTTGCGGGGACTTTACGAGGAAGCGTGGACTATGGTAAAACGCTGCGGATATTCGATGGTCCGTGTAAAATTTCTGATTCGTCTGGCTGCATGGAAGATACGCGAAGCAGGGTACGAGGAGGATGATTTTCTTTTAAAACTCTGTCTTTTTATTTTCCGCATGCACAAGTATGAGGAAAGCATACTGGAATATCTGGCAGGATACTACTGCGGACCGGCAGAAACCATGGAGGCTGTCTGGCGGGCGGCGAGAGAATTTGAACTGAACGTTTACGATCTTGAGGAAAGACTTCTTGCGCAGATGCTTTTTACAGGACAGATGAGAGAAGCCGCTTTTGAAATTTATCAGGATTACCGTAGCCTCGGCGGAGACGGTCTTGTAAGCAGGGCATATCTTACATGGCTGTCCTGGGAGGATTTTATAAGAGAGCAGCCAGTTCCGGAGGGAACGCTTGCTTATCTGGAGCAGGCGATTGCCTGGGAAGAGAATCTGCCTGACATATGTAGTCTTGCGTACCTTCGCGGACTTTCTGCCAGCAGGCATTTAAACGAACATCAGTCAATAAGGGCGGTGCAGATGACAAAGGAACTGATTCACAGAAAGCTCAGATTCGCCTTTATGAAGACTCTTCTTGAACGGCTTGGAAAGCCCTGGATTCTGGAAGATAAGATGTTTGTGGAGTACAGGGCGAATCCTGCCCATAAGGTTACGATCCATTATGTGACGGAGACGATGCGTGACAGCAGCTGCAATTATGTCGCGGAGCGATTGTATCCGGTGGAACCGGGACTGTTTGTAAAGGAGTTCACGCTGTTTTACGGAGAGCGTCTGACGTGGTTTATTACGGAGATGCAGGAGGATGGAACTGAGATTTCCACGCCGGATCAGTCTTATGTTGAGTGCAGGGACGAGGAGTTTCTGACAGGAACCAGGTATGCAGACATTTATGAGATGGCAAGAGCGCTCGAAGAAAGAGATATGCAGGAGCTGGGACGGCAGATGCAGAAGTATGACAGGAAAAATTTTCTGGTAGAGACGCTTTTTTCTTTGAAGTAGACGGACAGAAAAAGGAGGGACAGCGGTGGAAGGTCTGGTAATCGGCTTTGATTTGGGAAAGGATTATTCCCAGATCTGCTGCTGGAATGAAAAGACAAAGGAGCCTGTTTCCGTTTCCGTGGTGGCAGGAGCTGAAAAATACAGGATACCGACGGAAAGTCTGGAGATCTTTTTGAAAAAAGCCATGCGTCTTCTGAAGCCATGCGGAAAGCTTCACGAAGCGCAGGCTATCGTGTTTTCCGTGGCGGAGGCGAAGGAGGAGCTGGTAGAGGAAATCCGGAGGACCGCGATGCAGATCACGGGGATTCCGGAAAGCAGGATCTTTGTGCAGAGCCATGCGGAAAGCTTCTGCGCCTATGTGCTGAATCAGCCCAGGGAAATATGGCGGCATCAGGCTGTGCTGTTCTCCTGCGAGGGAGAGCTTCTTGACGCCATGGTGCTTCATGCAGGGACACGGACGATTCCCGTTCTTGCCCGGGCAGAGCAGAAGGAGGAATGGAGACAGCCCGTATCGGGGCTTTCGCCGGAGGAAAAAGATGAAATTCTTTTTACGCTTGCCCGAAGTATCTTTTCAGAACGTCCCGTTTCTTCTGTGTTTCTGGTAGGAGAGGGCTTTGATGAAAAATGGTACAATGACTCGCTGAAGGTGCTGTGCGGGAGCGGAAGAAGAGTATTTGCCGGAAATAATCTGTTTGCAAAGGGAGCCTGTTACCGGGCGGCTCAGGAGATAAGACCGGCTCAGGAGAAAAGCTACGTTTTTCTCGGGGAGGACAAGATATCCTATAATGTAGGGCTTCGCACGCCGGGAACAGGAAAGGACAGCGTCTATACGCTTCTCAACGCAGGAGAAAGCTGGTATGAGGCAAAGGCGGAATGTGAGGCGCTGCTTTGTCAGGAGCCGGTGGTAGAATTTATTTTAAAGCCGATGCAGGGGAATGAGACGCTGAAGGAAAGCCTCGTTCTGGAGGGACTTCCCCAGAGACCTCCAAGGGCGACCCGCCTGCATATCCGGGTGGAATTTCTGAGTGCGGACACACTTCGCGTGGAGGTAAGAGATTTGGGCTTCGGGGAGCTTTTTCCTTCGTCGGATCTGGTATGGTCGGAGGAAGTAAATCTGGGAGAATGACAGAAAAGGAAAGGGGCGTTTAGATATGGGAGCAGTTATGATATGCAGAGGCGAGACAGCCAGAACGCCGTATTCTATCGACAGCATGGGAATCCGCATTTATTCGATGGAAGAGCTTGCTTATTTTCTGTATGAGAATATTTATCTGGTAGACAAGAGGATGCTGGGAGAGCGCTTCCGGGAATGGCTGCGGACCGAGATGAACAATCCGGAGCTGGCAGAGCGGCTTCAAAAAGGAGCGGAGGCGGGAGGAAGCCTTCAAAATGCTGTGCTGACCATTTTGAGAAGCGTCGATTTCTATTCTCAGGAGGAACTGACGCAGTTCTCCTCTAAGATGAAGGTGCTGAATACTTATCAGGAGCAGGAGAGAATGAAGCTGCGTGCCGATGAATATTTTACAGCGGGGAATTATCAGGCGGCGATTTATGAATACGAAAAAATTATCGATATCCACCAGAGTGATCGTCTGGGAGTGGAGTTTTATGCACATGTCTGGAATAATCTTGGCGTCTGCTGTTGCCGGCTTTTCTGGTTCCGCAGAGCGGCAAGAGCGTTCCGAACCTCTTACCAGTATCAAAAAGATCCGGATGTTCTGAAACAGTATGTGAATGCGATGCGCCTGGCTCTTCCTCAGGAGGATTTTGAACAGGCGATGGAGCTTCAGAATATCGGCGGAGAGCAGCTGGAAGAGATGACGGAGGAGTTCGCGCGGTTTTTGCAGGAAGCGCAGGAACAGGCGGAACTTACAGAAGATCCGGAAAAGAAGCTGTATCGGCTGGAACAGGAGTATGAAAGGAATACGCGTTATGCGTGAGCGCGGAGAAAAATATGAGGAAGAGGGAAAGGAATGGTTGACAGGACTTTTCCTATATGATAAAATGCGTTCATGGTCAGTACTTTACTGTGGTGCAGTAGCCAATCGGTAGAGAAGGAAAGTAAAATAAAGAACAGCCGCTGCGGCGGCGGTGGGAGGAAAGTATGAAAAAAAGAGTATTGAGCGTATTATTATGCGGCTGTCTTGCTATGTCTGTCCTTGCAGGCTGCGGCTCTGACAAGCAGGAGGTTGTAACGAACACAGACGCTGAGGACGCTGCCAAGGATGCGGCGGCAGAGGGAGAGACAGCGGAGCCGGAAGCAGTAGAGCCGGTAGACAGCGATATGGAATATGTGCTGAGCAAGGGAACTCTTGTTGTTGGTATTACAGAGTTTGAGCCGATGGATTATAAGGATGAGAACGGCGAGTGGATTGGTTTTGACGCAGATATGGCAAATGCCTTTGCCGAGAGTCTGGGAATCGAGGCTGAGCTGGTAGAGATCGACTGGGATAATAAGGTTCTTGAGCTGGACAGCAAGATGATTGACTGCGTATGGAACGGCATGACGCTGACGGACGAGACGCTCAGTTCCATGGAATGTACAGACGCATACCTGAAGAATGCGCAGGTTGTAGTAGTTCCGGCTGACAAGGCGGATCAGTATCAGGATAAGGACAGCCTTTCCGAACTCAGCTTTGCAGTAGAGGCAGGAAGCGCAGGCGAGGAGGAAGTCAGCGCGCTTGGTCTTAATTATACTCCGGTGAGAACGCAGTCAGACGCTCTCCTTGAGGTGGCTTCAGGTACTTCGGACGCGGCGGTGATCGATTCTCTTATGGCGGCGGCTATGATTGGAGAGGGAACGAGTTATGCAGATCTGACTTATACCGTAAGTCTGAACAGCGAGGAATACGGCGTAGGCTTCCGTAAAGGCTCCGATCTGGCAGAGGTTCTTAACGAGTTCTTTGAGACGGCGGCATCTAATGGAAAGATGAATACCTGCGCAGAAAAATACGGCGTACAGGCTGCACTGCCCGGCGCGGAAAGTACAGAGAGCACAGAGGAATAAGATGGAACTGATAATGGAACAGATGCCGGTGGTTCTTCACGCGCTGAACGTCGGCTTTCTGCAAACACTGAGATTGTTTTTTGTAACGCTGATAGGAGCTGTCCCTCTTGGACTTCTGATATCTTTCGGCTCCATGTCGCGTTTTAAGCCCTTAAGCTTTATTACAAGAATTTTTGTCTGGATCATACGCGGTACGCCGCTTATGATCCAGCTTCTGATTATTTTCTACTTCCCGGGACTTGTGATGAAAAATCAGATCTGGGGAGGCGGAGAGACGGGCCGTTTTATGGCGGCAGCCGTATCGTTTATTATTAACTATGCATGTTATTTTTCAGAAATTTACCGCGGAGGAATTCAGAGCGTTCCGGTGGGACAGGAAGAAGCGGGACTCGTACTTGGTATGACGAGAACGCAGATTTTCTTTAAGATTAAGCTGATGCAGATGATAAAGAGAATCGTACCGCCCATGTCCAATGAGATTATCACGCTTGTCAAGGATACGTCCCTGGCGCGTATTATTGCGCTGCAGGAGATTATCTGGGCGGGACAGTCCTTCCTGAAAGGCTCGCATAATATAGCGGGTACAATCTGGCCGCTTTTCTTTACGGCTGTCTATTATCTGATTTTTAACGGAATCCTGACAGTTCTTCTGGAACGTCTGGAAAAAAGACTCGATTATTTCAGGTAGGGGAGGCGTAAAAATGGCGATTTTGGAAGTAGAACATGTAAGCAAAACTTTTGATAAAACAGAGGTTCTGCGCGACATCAGTTTTTCGCTGGAAAAGGGAGACGTTGTATCGATTATCGGCTCGTCGGGAAGCGGAAAGACAACCTTTCTGCGCTGCCTGAATTTTCTGGAGACGCCGGATACGGGAGTGATTCGTGTAGCAGGCGAGACGCTCTTTGACGCGTCGAATCCAGGAACGCTCCAGGAGTCGAAGATAAGAAAAAAAAGACTTCATTTCGGACTTGTTTTTCAGTCCTTCAATCTTTTTCCGCAGTATACGGCGCTTGGCAACGTTATGCTTGCAAAGGAGCTTCTCGCAAAGGAAGAGCCGGATTACAAAGCCCGCAGAAAAGAAATTCACGCAGAGATAGAAAAAGAAGCCAGAGAGCTTCTTACGCAGATGGGACTGGCGGACAGAGTCGGCAATTATCCGCATCAGCTGTCGGGAGGTCAGTGCCAGCGTGTGGCGATAGCCAGAGCGCTTGCCCTTAAGCCGGATATTCTGTGCTTTGACGAGCCGACCTCCGCTCTTGACCCGGAGCTGACAGGAGAAGTGTTAAAGGTCATCCGGGAGCTTGCGGAGCAGAAAACGACGATGATTATTGTGACGCATGAGATGGCATTTGCCCGCGATGTGGCAAATCAGGTGATCTTTATGGATGAGGGAAGGATTCTTGAGAAGGGAACGCCTGACGAGGTCTTTTCTCATACGCGGGAGGAAAGGACGAAGCAGTTCCTTTCCCGCTTTACTCAGGGATGAGAACCGGAATTTCTATCTGTGTGATATAGTCCGCCAGAGAATCTATGACAATATCATTGATTCCTGTCTCATAGGAGTAGCCGTGAAGACAGAGATGATTCTCTTCGGCATAGGCGAGAATCTCCTGATAGCGAAGGTAGAGGCTGTCATAGCTTCCCTGGTGAAAGGCGCGCAGATAAGTTCCGCCCGGCTTTATATGAAGCCGTTTCTTCTGAGGAGAGACAGGCATCTCAATGAAAAGAGCCGCGTAATCCTCAAAACAACCGGCTTTCAGATTATCTGTAGAAATCATGGCTCCGTAAGAGACATCGTAGAGCCGGTGAATATGATATTTCTTCGTCTCGGCCATTACCATTTCTATCTCCTGCTCAAAAGGCGTATTAATGGAGGTGGGAACGGTAACGAGCCGGGTCTTTTCTTTTTCTATGATACGGATTTCTGACAGATCGGTATCAAGAAGAGTCTTCATATCGTTCTGGCGGCTGGCAAGCGTATGGCGGATTGCCTGAAGGTGCGAAATTTTCAGATCCACCTCATTGATTTTTTCGCTGAGAAGACGTTCAAGCGAGTCCGCAGAGCGATGCTCCATAAAAGTCCTGATATCAGAAAGGGAAACATTAAGCTCCCGCAGCATAAGAATGGTTTCAAGAGCGGAACTTTGCGCATAGGTATAGCAGCGGTATCCGTTCTCTTTGACGACGGCAGGTTTTAAAAGACCGATCTCATCGTACCACATCAGCGTTTTTTTATTAATCTCATGAAGAGAGGCAAACTGCCCTATCGTAAATAATTTATCTTTTTTTGCAAGAATTTGAACTCACCCCTTGACTGTACTGTTACTGTACGGTTTATTATAACTCATACAGAAGAAGGAAACAAGGAGGAACTGCAAATGAAGGCAAAACTGTTTTCTGAATTTGAGGGGAAAAAGGTATGGCTCTGTATTATTGGAAGCGCTATCCTTTCCTTTGGTCTTTATAATATTCATGCTCTTTCCGGGGTAACGGAAGGAGGAATTCTGGGTATGACTCTGCTTCTGCATCACTGGCTGGGCGTGTCTCCGGCAGTGTCA
>CAUWNO010000117.1:0-6852 GCA_963559965.1 uncultured Lachnospiraceae bacterium
CCAGACGACACTTGCCATCCAAATTTTCTTTTACATAATTTACAAAATACTCGCCTACAATGCGACCAGTCTCAATCTGATCCCAGGTAACGCTTGTAATAATCTTGCCTTCTTCCGCTCCACTTGTCCAGTAGCCGTCATAAATCAGGATCGGAATTCCCGCATCATATGCCTTATTCAACGCCTGCGTAGTTCCTTCTGGCGTAGTCGGATCAATAAACAACATATCACAATTATTTGCAATCATATTCTCAATCTGCTTCGTCATGGTCTCATCATTCAAATCCCCATCCTCTACCACGATCTCACAGCCATAATAAGCACCCAACTTCTCCAATGAGTCAGCAACCGCCGCACACCACTCATCACCTTTATAACAAATAGAACATCCTATCTTTTTCCCCTGAAGAGCTGTACTGTCTAATAATGTAACGGATGCCGGTATATCATCCTCAGAAGATGTTCCTGCGTCCTGATCTGCCGTTTCCTCTGTAGCAGTTGGAGCAGACTGTGTCTCATCCTGTTTGGATCCACATGCTGCAAGAGATGTTACCATCGCCAATGTCATCAGTATCGCAATACCCTTTTTCATACTCATACCTCCTAAAATATAATATTTTAAAGCATCTGCCTTAAATTTCCTTTGTATCTTTTTATTTACGTACACATCGCCATAATCTTTTCCTGCGTCGCTTCTTCTGCGCTAAGCTCACCTTTCTGTCTTCCTTCATGCATAACCATAACACGATCACACATTCCCAGAAGTTCCGGCATCTCCGACGAAATCATAATGACAGTTTTTTTATCTTTTACCAGTTGATTAATCAAACGATAAATCTCTGCTTTCGCACCCACATCAATCCCACGGGTAGGTTCATCCAAAAAGAGAATCTCTGATTCTTGAAACAGCCATTTTGCAATAACAACCTTCTGCTGATTTCCTCCAGACAGATATTGAACCTCCGTCTCCACGTTCGGAGTTGCTACACGAAGCTTTTTCACATATTCCTTACTAAAAGAATCTTCTAATTCTTCCTTAATAATACCGTTTCGTATAACCCTTTTCAGATTTACCAGCGTTGTATTCTTTTTTACTGTCATAATCTGTACCAGACCCTGTAATTTCCGATCTTCCGGAATCAGTCCCAGTCCATCTTTAATCGCATCAGCAAATTTACGATAATGTGTCCGTTTCCCACGTACATATACTTCTCCAGATTCAATTGGGTCAATGCCCAGGATTGCTCTGGCCAGTTCTGTACGTCCGGCTCCTACCAATCCTGAAATACCAAACACTTCTCCGGCACGCACTGAAAAGTTAATATCCTTCAAGATACCTGCATTCAGGTTTCGCACTTCCAAAATCACATCGCCAATGGTTCCCGGCTCTTTTGGATACTCCTGTCCCATCTCACGTCCAACCATCATATTGATCAAATCTTGTCTGCTCAATTCACTAGTAGGCATACTCTTAATATGTTGCCCGTCACGAAGCACGCTGATATTATCGCAAAGCTCGAACACTTCTTCCAAACGATGAGAGATATAAATAATTGTAATCCCCTTTTCTCTCAACTGTTTTACAATTTGGAACATAACTGCCAGCTCACGGTCTGTCAAAACAGCAGAAGGCTCGTCCATAATCAGAATCTTAGAATTTGCATTGATAGCATGCATAATCTCTACAATCTGTTTTTTTGCCACACTCAGATTGGCAACCACTTCGTTTACATCGATATCCATGCCCAGCTCTTCTACGATTTCTTTCGCCCGCTCTCGCATTTTCTTCCAATCTACCAGTCTGCCTTTCATAACAGGATTGCCCAAAAACATGTTTTCCGCAACCGTAAGCGTCTCTGCGAGTTTAATTTCCTGGTGCACGACACTGATTCCTTCTATTTTTGCGTCTACCGGAGCATGAAAATGCATCACCTTCCCATCTAATACAAGCTCCCCTGCGTTAGGTTGATAGATTCCAGCCAACACCTTAATCAGCGTAGATTTTCCTGCTCCATTTTCTCCAACCAGTCCATGGATCGTTCCCCGCTTTACTTGTATTGATACATTATCCAAAGCCTTCACACCCGGAAATTCTTTCGTAATCCCTTTAATGTTCAGAATATATTCATCTTTCATTTTACTGTCCATCCTTTCTTGCACCGTGTCTCCCGCTTTCAGGACAGTTCAGTTCTTTTTCCTGTTATTCAAGGTATCCAGTGTAATTGCGATTACCAGTACGCAGCCTTTCAGAATATCCTGGATAAACGGATCTACACCCATTTGAGAGAAACCATTGAACAGGGTAATCAGGAATATACACCCAAACATGGTGCCAATAACTCTTCCGCGGCCACCCGCTAACGAAATACCTCCGATAATGGAACCAATTACTGCATCAAACTCATAGTTCTGACCATTGGTTGTAGCAACAGAATCCAGACGGGACATCAGTACCAAACCGCCAAAAGCCGCAAGAAATCCAGCCAAAACAAACGTTCCGAAATACACACGTTTTACCTGAATACCCGAGAAAAATGCCGCTTCTCTTCCGCCTCCGACTGCATACAGATTACGTCCTGCCCTTGTCTTTGACGTAACAAACTGAGCTGCTATGTATAAAATCACCATAATGACAACACAGCACGGAATAACTTTAAAAATATAGCCTCTTCCCAACCAGCCTATGGATTCGGGCATTCCCGAAATCGGTGTCGCATTGGTCAGATATTTTGCTGTACCATAACATACATACTGCGTGCCCAGTGTAGCAATAAATGCAGGAATTCCTACATAAGCTGTCATAAAGCCATTGATAGCACCACACAGAATTCCCACTAAAAGCATAATGATAACAACAACTCCAACCGGAAGTTCATAACTTTTCATCAGAATTGCTCCCAATGCACTAGTCAAACAGACTACTCTGCCCAAAGACAAATCAAAATTTCCTGTCAAAAGAATAACCGACTGTCCTAACGCTACAATTGCAACAGTGGAACTCTGTAAAAGAATATTTTTCCAGTTTGACCAGGTCAAAAAATACTGCGCTCCAAACTTCACTTGTGACAGCACACCAAAAATAATACATAACATTACAATTCCGACTACTGACATATAATCCTTTGCAAAACGCTTTACAGCACTAATCCCCGTTTTTGCTGCTGCCTTCTCTTTCATACCTTCTCCGTCCTTTCATGAGGCAAACTGTACTCTGAACAGTTCAACACAATCTCTCTTCCTGTGTCTTACTACTAGCGTACAGTCTACCTCTTTTCCATTTTCTAATAGCCTACCTTCTCCCAGCAATCGAACGGAGCTGCAAGCTCTTCTGCTATGTAAACCTGTGTTTTCATCGTCTGAAGCATGGAACTCGGTACATAGGGTGTCACTGGTCCATGAGTAACAAGACGTGAAGTCATTCTCTGCCAGGATGAAAATGTATTGTTAGTAAGCAGACTGTGAACTTCAATACGCTCTTTTGCACGTCGTACGTCAATCGGACCAATTGTTGCTGCGCAGGGCGGTACGCTCTGTACATAACCGGACTGTCCAAATACACCATGCAGTGAATTCTGCGCTACCGTCAGCGGATGCAAAGTTACAATACGAGCTTCACAATTCAGCCATTCTTCAATATCATCCCGAACAAACTCCTGAATTGGATCTACAAACGCCACATGTCCGGTCCATCCCGGAGAAGTAGAAATAATATCAGCTCCGCCTTCTGTTACATCATTGATAATTTTGGAATAATCGTTAATATTTTTATTTGTCGGATAGTATACATTACTAAGCGGCATCCGAAGTTTCGGATCAATCTGGTATACGAAATATTTCAGCATTGAATGCACAAAACCAGCTTCATAAGTTTCCTGTGCAATATTGCCTGCGTCATCCGCCCACTCATCTTCTGCAAAAATGAAAACTTTGCTACAGTCTACCTGAAAATAATTAATCAACTGAGCCAACGGGATGTAAGTATCCGGTTCTGGATTGCCCAGAATCATTGAAAAAGGTCTACCAGCCTCCGAAGCTGCTTTCAATCTTGAAAACAGTGTTGCAATTAATACCGGATGCGGATTCATCATTACCTTTACCTGGAACTCCGGATGCCACCAGTCTTCTCTTTTCTCCAAATCTGTCCCGCTTATTTTCCGTACACGTTCACACACTTCGCGGTCCTTAAATGGTACATAATCACCACATTTAAAATCAAATTTTGTTGGTGGGTCAAAAATAATGTCTTTCATTTCTGCAATTCTCCTTTCAAAATCACATCTTCAATTGTTATATTATGGTCTACAATCACAAGATCAGCTCTCTTCCCTACTGCTATCTCTCCGCGATCATAGAATCCAACTGCACAGGCCGGATTATAAGATGCAAATCGAAACACATCAACAACCGAAGCGCCTGTATGCTTCATCATATTTCTGCAGGCAATATCCAAAGTCATCTTAGAACCTGCAATCTCTCCCGCATAATCAAAATTGATATCAAACACATCCTCATATCCCTGCGGTATCGGTCCATCACAAGCATAGGCATCAGATATCAGAATTATTCTGTCATCCCCCTTTATTTTTCTCACCAGACGAAGCATATAGGGATCCACATGAATTCCCCTGCTGTCACAAATCAATTCCGCATATATTTCAGGATTATAATTTACCGCTTCATCCACGCACACTCCACGACATTCCGGATATTTATTTAACGTACCAGTTGCGTTGGTATGATGCGTGCCAATCTTTAAACCATAAGGCATTAGAGCCTCTACCTGCTGAGGCGTTGCCTCACTGTGCGCAACAGAAAATACCGCTGTCGGATTTTTCTTTCTTACATCCTGAACAAAATCCAGAATATGTTCTCTCTCCGGCGCCAGAGCCCACACCTTTGCCAAATCCCATGCTTCTTCAATGATCGGCATATAATCTTTCCGCGCCACCGGATTTTTCCATGGATTCGATTCTCTGTCACAGCCAAACTTGGGATTTAAGTAAGGTCCTTCCATATAAAGACCTGCTATATTGGCACAATTCGGATCCTCCATAGCTTTACGCAAAATCCGAATAACTCTTACATACTCCTCCGTTCCCATACTGAAATACAAGGCAGGAAGTACCGTTGTAGTGCCATGTCTCAGATGATGGCGAGATGCCCGTACCGGATCTTCCTGAAAAAACACCTCACCATCAGAATGTGTATGAATGTCAATAAGTCCGGGACCTACAAATTTCCCCTCCGCATCCATCACTTCCTGACATTCCCGCGGTATTGCTATATGTTTTCTTTCTCCAAAAGAAACAATTTTGCCGTCTTCTATCAGAATCACTCCATCCGGAATCAAATGATCCTTCATTACTAACGTTGCATTTTGAATTGCTTTCATAACTGCACCTCTTTTAGGAGTTCTAACTCTTTTGCACTTAATAATTACGTTTATGTATTTATTTATATTATATTTTCATTTTATTTCTTTGTCAACAAAAATATTAATTCATTTATGTATTTAAATATTTTTATTTTCACTCTTCTTTATTAATTTTTCTTATTTATTTTTGTTTTTGTATTTATTAAACTAGAGTCGTCTGTAAAACAAGTGGATCCAGCACCACAGATAGCCTTTTATCGCTTAGCTAACGCCCCAGGACGCAGGCTTTTACTTTTTTCACTGAACTTTATATTCCAAAACAACAAGAATGATTTAAAATACAGCTGCTGCAGCAGACAGAAGAACTGCCTGCACCAGCACAATAAACCCTGTCTGCATAGAATTCTTCAATTTTAATTGCTTTTTACCCTGTTAGATGCTAAAATTATCATTAACTACAAAAACGAATTAAATGGAGCGTGGGAAAATGCTACATGATTTTTATGACAAACGTTATTTAATCCTGAATATGATTCATCACTTTGGACCAATCAGCCGTATAGAACTAATCAATATGACAGATTATCGCCCAGCCAGTGTAGGTGAAATTATTAAAGAGCTTTTAGACAAAAAAATTATTGTAGAGACTGGCTATACATCTTCCGGAGCCGGACGGAAGCGGATTATGCTGGACCTTAATCAGTCTTATCTTTGCGCTATAGGTCTTTCCTTTTCTGCTCATCATGTAAATTATATCGTTGCGCAAATTGACGGAACTATCTTGTATCAAAATACAGAAACCTATCGCCCGGAAGAGCCCAAGGAAAATACCATCGAAACCGTAGTAAAGCATGTAGAAGAAATTCTAAATATGTTTCAGGATAAAAAAATTCTTGGAATCGGAATCAGCGACCCTCTATATGATCCAACCAGTTACCAATTAACCCATACACTTCAGTCAAATTATACTCATTATAATGATTGGGTAAAACTTGAATTAAAATCACGGATTGAAGCTATTGCACATGTGCCTGTAGAAAACTACGGCGGCGTGGCTATGCCTGTTATGGCAGAACAAAAATTCGGTATTGCAAAAGGAAAACAGGATTTTATCTGTGTAGAATTATCTAATGGTATCGGAAGTTCTATCTGTTGTAATGGAATGCCTGTACTCGGTTTCAACGGCAGAGCGGCAGAACTTGGACATACCGTTATAAATTACAACAGTTCCAAAAATCAAATGTGTTACTGTGGAAAACTGGGATGTATAGAAGAAAGCACCTCCTTACCAGCTTTAAAATCAAAAATTAAAGCCGCTTTGAAAAAAGGAGTTTTTTCTGTTTTGAATTCCAAGCTAACTGCGGATGAAGATATCACCGTTTCCATGATAAAAGAGGCTTTGGACGAAAACGACAAAATGTGTATGCACTATGTCAAGGAAACCGCTACCCACCTCGGAGTCGCCATTTCAAATGCAA
>CAUWNO010000118.1:0-6836 GCA_963559965.1 uncultured Lachnospiraceae bacterium
AGAAAGACGGTGCTCCTCTGCCAGAGCGCGGGCGGCGCGCAGGGCGGTGATGACGGTAGTCCGGCTTACGCACAGAATAGTTTCAAAGTTTTCTATTGTGACAGGAGAACTTTCTGTGCACAGATAAAGGAAGATGACCCAGGGGCGTTCCTCGCTGTTCAGGTGGTAATCGTAAAAGCTCATCTGTGTAACGGCTTCGGCGATAAGCATTCTGTCCTTTTCTGTTCCGGTGAATGCAAAACCTTTCCCGTCGCAGGAAAAGAATTGTTCCGCATCAATATCCTGCAAAAACAGGGAAATCTTTTTCCAGTAATTAGAAACAGTGCGATCACTGACGGATAAAAAGTCCATCAATGCTTCGGTAGAGATATATTCGTTACCGCTGCGGACAATTTTTTTCAGCATTTCAGTCGTTTGTAAATCCATAATGTCCTCCTGTGATCTTATTTACAATTTAACCATAATCAATCGGAGGAGAAATTACAAGTACAAAATGCTTCATAAAATCAGAAGGCTTTTAAACTTTTCCTCAGACCATTTCCATGCATATAATGAGGCATAAGCTAAATGCGTGAAAACAAAAAAGAAAGGAGGGCGTCATATGAAAGAATTAAATGTTCTGGTAGCCTGTGGCGGAGGAATCGCAACATCGACCTACGCAGCCAATGAAATCGCTAAAATTGCAAAGGAGAATAAAGTTCCGGTTAAAATAACGAAATCTCCTCTGCAGAATGTTCCGGCGATTGCAAAGGACTACGATATCTGCTTTACAACATCAAAGTATTCTCAGGACGTAGGAAGGGAAATCGTTCAGGTAAACGGATTGATTACCGGAATCGGAGAAGACGAGGTGATAGAGCTTATCGCAGAAAGACTGAAAGCATTAAGCAGTGAGGAATAATTTACAAAAGTTATTGGGGATTGGAGAGTGAAAAGTTATGGATATTATTAAAGCGATTGTTCAGCCCATTATGGATTTGGGCGGCGGTGTGGTTTTGCCATTTATGATTATGGTACTGGGCATGATTTTCAAACAGAAGCCCTTTGAAGCTTTGAGAAATGGTCTTCGTGTTGGAGCAGGTTTCCTTGGAATTAACGTTATTTTAAATATGCTGATTTCAGGACTTCAGCCGGCGATTGACTATTATGCGCAGTTCGGCGACGGAGCAGGATTTACTATCGTAGATATCGGATGGGAAGGACTTTCAGCAGTGGCATGGTCTACATCCTTTGCAATCCTGATCGTTCCGCTGGGTATGATTCTGAACTATGTATTGATTAAGGTGCGTTTTACAAAGACAATGGACATTGACGTCTGGAACTACTGGCACATGGTACTCGGTGCATCCATGCTGTACTATGTTCTGAAGCTTGCAGGAGTGAATACGGTAGTGGCTTACAGTGTGTCTCTGGTTTTTGGACTGGCTACGGTAGTGGTTGTTCTGAAATTCGGCGATATCATCGCTTCAAAATGGCAGGAGACGTATAACCTTCCGGGAACGACCTGCTGTAACCATGATATGATTTACCTTCTGGGAATTAACTGGGTCATCTGTAAAGTAGTGGAGAAGATCCCCGGACTCAACAAGATTAAGATCAATGTAAGCTGGTTTTCAGAGAAGCTTGGTTCCTTTGGCGAGTCTTCCGTTCTTGCTTTTGTAGTAGGTCTTATTCTTTCCGTGCTGACAAAGCAGAGCTTTTCAGGAGCGCTTACTCTGTCTGTAACCCTTGCGGCAGCAATTATTCTTATGCCGAAGGTAGTAGGACTTCTGATGGAAGGACTTCTTCCCCTTTCTAAGGATGCAAGAAAGTATTTCAAGAAGAAACTTGGCGACGAATACGAAATCTATATCGGAATGGACGAGGCTCTGTGTCTTGGCGACGAGATGGGAATTCAGCTTGTAGGTATTATGATTCCGATTACAATTCTGATTGCTTTTATGCCTGGAGTACATATGTTCCCGCTGTCTACGCTGGGATCTATGATTTACATTACCTGTGCGATGTCAATGTATGCAAACGGCGATATGTTCAAGGGACTGCTTTCATCCGTGGGTGTTGTTATCTATAAGACCTATGTAAATACATGGATGGCGCCGATTGTAACGCAGCTTGCACTGAGCGCGGGCTTTATCTCATCTGCTACAACGCTGGTATCAGGAAGCAGCAGTGCAGAGTTCAACTGTCTTCTGGTAGGAGTTTTAGGAAAGTTATTGAAAGTGTGGTAATTTAGCCTTTGCGGCGCCGGTTTATTCCCATGGGCCGGCGTCGTATTTTGAAGGGAGGACGTCTGGTGAAAACGTATCATGTAAGAGAAAAGACAAAGAAATTATATATGGCGACGGGTATTTTTTATTCGATTGTTGTAGTACTTGTCGTGATTGTAAGACCGTGGCATTACAGAAATCCGATTCTGGATCTGCTCGTTTATGCATTTGTATTCCTGCTTGCAGCAGGCAATCTTTTCCGCGGGAAAACCTGTCAGCTTACCATGGACGCTTCGGAGTTGGAGTTTTATAACGGCCTCCTCGATAGAAAACATGTTCAGCTGAATAAGGTGGAACGCGTAGAGTGGAATCCGGGAATGAATATGAAATTTTATTATAAAGGAGTCCGCAGATATGCCGCATTGATTCCAGATATATTTAGCGAACAGGATACAGAAGAAATTATAAAGGCAGTAAAACGGAAAAAAATACAGGTGATCCGTATGGATCTGCTGGCAGAAGAAATATGTCAGGAGAAAGGAACTGTTGTAAATGAGTGAGTTATATGTTGTAGAAGGAAGCGCAGAGACATGGAGAGAAGCGCTGAAAATCACAGCCTCGAAGCTTTTGGAGGAAGGCTGTGTCAGAGATGATTTTTATGAAAGCTGTGTAAACAGGGAGAAAGAATATCCTACTGGACTGACGGAGACATGCCCTGTGGCAATTCCGCATACGACGAAGGATCATGTGAAGAAGCAGTCCATCTGCGCTCTGCGTCTGAAAGAACCCGTGCTGTTCCAGAGAATGGATGATCCGGAGCAAAGCGTGGAAATACGATATGTGTTAAATCTTGCGCTCCTGGATGACAGTGAGCATGTAGAGATTATTGCAAGAGTTATCCGTTATCTGAAAGATGAGGAGGCTCTGAAAGAGATGGATAAGCTGTCTCTGGACGGGCTGCAGGAACTGCTGAAAAAGGAATTTTTTTCTTCCTGAAAAACGGGAAACCGATTTGGAATAAGGAAGACTAAAAAGTAAAAGAGGAGAAAAAGGAGAAAAAATTATGTGGATGAAAGAAGTATTTGGAACAGACAAACCGGTAATAGGCGTACTGCACCTGCACGCTCTTCCGACTGACCCGAAATTTGATCCCGCTACAGGCGTACAGGGAGTTCTGGAAGCAGCAAGGGCTGATCTGAAGGCATATCAGGATGGCGGTATCGACGGCGTTCTGTTCTGCAACGAATTCAGTATTCCCTATACTTCCGATGTAAAGCCGGTTACGATTGCATGTATGGCGCGTATTATAGGAGAACTGAAACCGGAAATTAAGGTTCCGCTGGGAGTGTGTGTGGCGGCTGATCCTATGAAAGGCTTTGATCTTGCGGCAGCCGTAGAAGCAGATTTCATTCGTGAAACTCTTCACGGAGCGCATGCAGGCGTATATGGAATCAGTAATGTGGATCCGGGAGCTGTGGAGAGACACCGCGCGGAGCTTGGACTTATGAACTGCAAGACGATGACTTCTATTATTCCGGAAGGAACACGCCAGCTTGCTGAGAGACCTCTGAAGGAAGTGGCAAAGACACTTGCCTTTAACCTGAATCCGGATACGATACTGGTATACAGCACGACGCCGGGATCATCCATTGACGTTGAGCAGGTTCGTACGATTAAGGAAGTAACAGATACTCCCGTATTTGCGTCTAACGGCGTAAAGGCTGAGACTGTGGAAGAGATTCTCTCTGCGGCAGACGGAGCCGTAGTGGCAACCAGCGTAAAATACGACGGAAAGTTCTATAATGCAGTAGATGTAGAGCGTGTAAAGGCTCTGATGGAAAAGGCAAGAGCGGTACGAGGTGATAAATAATGCAGATTAGTCCGTCTGTAGCATCCTCTGATTTGTTCCATCTTGAGGAGGAGACTGCGTTTGCAGACCAATATTTTCGTCAGATACATATTGATGTAGAGGACGGCGTTACAGTGCCGAATATTACGATGGGAATGCCTGTGTGCCAGAAGATCTGCGAGAAGTGGAATACGTCTTATCGTTCTGTTCACCTGAGCGTTCTGGATCCGATGAAATATCTGGAGCGGGTAAAAGAATGTCATGCCGATATTGTGTTTCTGGAAACCGATCATCTGAGCGATCCGGTATCGGTAATCAAAGCGTACAAAGACGCCGGTATACCGGTCGGAATATCCTATTCCAGCAAAGACAGGGAACAGAGTGAAGAGACGGTAAGAGAGCTTTTGAAATTATCAGAGCAGGTAGTTATTGTAACCAACTACATCGGCGATCCCCAGAGACGTTTCCAGTATTCTATGGCGGAAGAAGGCGAGCGGATTATGAAGGAATACGGCATACCGGTCTGGCTTGACGGAAACGTGACATATGAATTATGGAAGGAGCTTCAGGATCGCGGATTTTATGCGGCGGTCATGGGCGGAGCTGTGTACAGAGACAAAGAGCTTGCACTGAAACAGTTTGTAAAAGATTCGCAGGAGTAAGGAGTGGGAAGTGATTCGCAGATGGAGGCTGAAAAAGAAAGAGCAGACGTTTTGATGGGACTGATGCTCGATATGGGAGAAAGGATGCTGGAAGCCGGAGGAGAAATCAGCCGCGTGGAAGACATGCTCAACCGGATAGGACGTGCCTACGGAATATTAAACACTAATATTTTTGCGATTACTTCCTCTATTTCTCTGACGCTGGAGCTTTCTGACGGGCAGAGCCTGACACAGATAAGACAGATAAACAAAGCGTCAGAAACCGATTTCTCGGCTCTGGAAAAATTAAATGCGCTTAGCAGAAAAATCTGTAAGAAAGAAGTTTCTATTACGGAAGCATGGAGTGAGCTGGCAGAATTGGAGGAAGCCGGAAAATGCGAACTGCTTTATCTGGGAAGCATGATGGCGGCGTCCGGGTTCTGCCTGTTCTTTGGGGGAAGTATTTTTGACAGTCTTGCCTGCGCTCTTTTTGCCCTGCCTTTGTGTTATGCGCAGACTCGTCTGGTAAAGTATTTTCCAAATCAGGTTCTTTTTAATCTGACCGTGTCCTTTTGTTCGGGGATTCTTATCTGCATTACGGCAGGTCTGATTCCCGGACTTGATGCAAATAAAATCATGATTGGTGATATTATGCTGCTGATTCCAGGGATCGTCGTTACAAATTCTATGCGCGATATGCTGGGAGGAGATACAATCTCAGGGCTTCTCCGGCTGACAGAAGGGATTTTAAGGACAGGTGCTCTGGCATGTGGGTTTATGGCAGCCATATGGATGACAGGATTATGAGTATTTGGGGCGAATTATTTTCAGTCTGCTGGGCTGTTATCGGGTTTTCCATGATATTTCGGGTAAGAAAAGAACTGCTCCCCTGCACGGCGGCGGGAAGCATTCTGAGCTGGTTTCTGTATCGGGCTGTATTTTTCTTTACAGAGCATGTCTTTTTTTCCTGCGTTACAGCAGCGGCTCTGACAGCGCTGTATGCGGAAATGATGGCAAGATGGAAGAAGGCTCCGGTCACAATCTTCCTGATACCTTCAGTTCTTCCACTGATACCGGGAAGCAATCTTTATTATGCAGTAAGCGCGGCGGTACAGGACAGGACGGCGGAGGCGATCTTTCAGGGAAGTCTGACGCTCCAGTATACTGCGGCGATTGCTCTGGGCAGCAGCCTTACGGGAGTCTTCTGGATGATGAACAGAAAAAAATCCTAATGAAGACAGAGGGAGATCAGAATCGGTACGAAGAACGAACAGATTACGCCGTTCAGTACAGACAGGATGATGGTCTCCTCATTTGTATATTTCAGCATCATAGGAAGCGTTGTATCCTCGCTTGTTGCGCCTGCCGAAGCGATGCATGTGAAATAATTCAGATGCGCTGCAAGGAAGGGAATGAGGAGAAAGGAAAAGATTTCCCTCATCAGGTTACTAAGGAAGGCGACGCTTCCTATTTCTGCGCTGACAAGCTTGCTGAGCGTAGCGCCTGCAAGGCTGTACCAGCCCATTCCGCTTGCGATGGCTGTTCCATATTCTACAGGAAGCTTAAGAAGAAGGGAACAGAGAAGGCCGCCCAGAAGAGAGCCGGCAATCGTTCCCAGAGGAATAATAAAAATACGGATATGATATTCCCGTATTTTCTGGAAGATTCCTCTTCGCATACCGATGCTGATGCCTACTGTAAACATCAGCAGGTAAAGAATCGCATCGGTGTTCTGACTGATCAGAGATATCACAGCCTGTTCGGCGTTTGTAAGTCCGCAGATAATTCCCAAAACAAGAGAAAGAATTGTAAGAAAAACTATCATTTTTTCAGTTCCTCCTGTTTTTCAGAACTTTTATCCTTCATAAAGCGTTTTGTAAGAAAGAAAACGAGAAGGATGGAAAGAAGAGTAGGGATGAGGAAAAATAAAAAGCTGATAAGACCAAGGGAAGACAGTTCGGTTAGAAAGTTCTCTTTTTTCCCAAGCATAACGCCCATGGCAAAGATGAGAGCAAAGGTACAGAGTAACGACAGACTTTCGTTCAGCCGTCTGGCATGGGCTGGTATTACAAAACGTCCTGCGGCGATTCCGAGGCACATTACAAGCAGTATATCCATAAAGCATGTTCTCCTTTTTTG
>CAUWNO010000119.1:0-6805 GCA_963559965.1 uncultured Lachnospiraceae bacterium
CGTATGCGGCGGTGAGCAGCGTTAGCTGCGCAAATCCGAGATGCATGGCTGAATCTTCATAATGCAAACGCCTGATGCTTCTTGTCTGCCTATAATAAATAAGAAGATGTTTGACTCTGAACTGTTACATAACCTATGCTCGTATCTTCTACTGTCTTCTGAAAACACTGACTCCTTCCTTAAATGTTTCCAGAACCAGAATATCCTTCAGCTCATCTGTGGAAACTGAAAGAGGATCTTTATCTACGACAATCAAATCAGCAAGCTTTCCTTCTTCAATGCTTCCTTTTTCATTTTCTTCAAAATACTGATATGCTGCATTGACCGTCATCGCCTTCAAAGCTTCATAGGCAGATACGCTCTCTTCCTGATTCAATTCAACCCCGTTTCGCGTCGTTCGTCTGACTGCGCACCAGATTGTCCGGAATACATCCGGCATAAGAACCGGGCTGTCCTGATGAAATGTATAGGGGATTCCCATTTTCTGCGCGCTTCCTGCAGGAGAAATGTTTTTTGCGCGTTCCATACCGAAGTTTTCTATATGAATATCACCCCAGTAATAGGTATGAGCCACAAAAAAACTGGGCATCATAGACAGCTTTTTCATTCTTTCCAGCTGCTCTTTCTGTACGAGCTGGGCATGAACCATAACCGGACGGCAGCTTTTAAGCTCCGGGTTTTCTTTGCAGACCTTTTCAAACTGCGTGATCAGCTGTTCTGCCGCTGCGTCTCCGTTACAGTGCGTCAGAATCTGCTGCTTCTTTTTCAGCGCAGTCAGAATCAGATTCTCCACCTGGGAATCTTTCTTAATCGGATATCCTCTGTAACCATCCTGCGCCTTTTCATAAGGTTCCTTCATCCATGCTGTTCTGCCCTGGGGAGAACCATCCAGAAACATTTTAAATCCCCCTGCTTTTAAATGATTTCTGTAATGATTCTGATATTCTTCCAGATCCTTTTCAAAGCTTTCCGCCTGCTCCAGATCAAAATAGGCAGCCAAATCCAGATACAGCACCTTATTTTTTTCTGCATACTTCAGAAGCTGAAAAAGCGGAGGCGTCACCATTCCTTCCTGTACGGTTGTAATTCCATATCCCGCATAGATTTCCTGCGCCTTTTTCATAAGCTCCATCAGCTTATCTATTCCAATCATGGGCATGGCGTTCCGAAAGGCTACAAATGCATTTTCTTCCATGTAGCCGTCCAATTCCCCTGTTTTCTGATCACGTCCGTAATGCCCGCCTTCCGGATCTTCAACGCCAGCGTCGAGTTTCTGGCTTTCAAGCCCCTTTGTATTTACAACTCCCATATGAGAAGAGGCGTGTATGACAAGAACCGGATGCTTCTCTGAAATTTCATCAAGAATCTTTCTGTCCGGATGTCTTTTTTCTTCCAGAAAATTGTGGTCGTAATTTGTACCAACTACCCACTCTCCTTCCGGAATCTCATTTTCCTGAATAAAGGATCGCATTCTTTCTATAATATCTGAAAAACTTACTGCTTCTGAAAGATCACACTGCGAAAGAGAATTTGCCAGTCCTGTAAAATGACTGTGTCCGTCTATAAAACCCGGAAGCAGCGTCTTCCCCTTCAAATCAATGCGCTGGGTATCGGCTTTTACATAAGCCTCCGCCTCTTCTTTTGTTCCTCTTTTTACAATTCTTCCGTTTTCCGTATAAACTGCTTCCACACGCGGGCAGCTCTCATCCATAGTTATAATATTTCCGTTATAAAAAATCTGTCCCGTTTTTCTCACCCTTTCTTTATTTATCGTCTGAAGACAAAAAATTTATTGCCCGAAGGCAAAAAGAGGATACCGGAAAACCTCTCACCGTTTTCTGATACCCCCTCTTTATTCTGTTTCCTTTTGTTTCTTTTATTCCGCGCTTTTCCCGCTTATCAGGCTTTTCTTTTTGACTCAGCCTTAGTGATGGAAGAGACGGATTCCTGTAAATGCCATTACCATATTGTATTTATCGCAGGTCTCGATAACCAGATCATCGCGAACCGATCCGCCCGGCTCTGCGATGTATTTCACTCCGCTCTTCTTTGCACGCTCGATATTGTCACTGAACGGGAAGAAAGCGTCAGATCCGAGAGTCACGTTCTCCATACGATCAATCCATTCTCTCTTTTCCTCTTCCGTAAATACTTCCGGTTTTACCTTAAAGATTCTCTGCCATGCTCCGTCAGCAAGAACGTCCATATATTCATTTCCGATATAGACGTCAATGGCGTTATCTCTGTCAGCGCGTCCGATTCCGTCTACAAACTGAAGTCCGAGAACCTTTGGACTCTGACGAAGGAACCAGTTATCTGCTTTCTGTCCTGCCAAACGCGTACAGTGTACACGGGACTGCTGTCCTGCTCCGACTCCGATTGCCTGTCCGTCTTTTACAAAGCATACGGAATTGGACTGTGTGTATTTCAGCGTAATCAGCGCAATTTTCATATCGCGCTTTGCGGATTCCGGAAGATCCTGATTTTTTGTCACAATCTTTGATAAAAGTTCGTCATCTATCGGAAGCTCCTGGCGTCCCTGCTCAAACGTGATTCCATACACTTCTTTATGCTCCATGGGAGCCGGACGATACTGCGGATCAATCTGAATTACATTGTAATTTCCGTTTTTCTTCTTTTTCAGAATCTCCAGCGCTTCCTCTGTGTAACCGGGAGCAATCACGCCGTCGGAAACCTCTCTCTTTATGATAGAAGCTGTGTCCTTATCGCAGATATCGGAAAGAGCGATAAAATCTCCGAAGGAAGACATTCTGTCGGCTCCGCGCGCTCTTGCATAGGCGCATGCCAGCGGAGAAAGATCTCCCATATCGTCTACCCAGTAGATTTTCTTCAGAGTATCATCGAGCGGAAGTCCTACAGCGGCTCCGGCAGGAGATACATGCTTAAAGGAAGTTGCCGCCGGAAGCCCTGTAGCCTCCTTCAGCTCCTTTACAAGCTGCCATCCGTTAAAAGCGTCAAGAAAGTTAATATAGCCCGGTCTTCCGCTCAGCACGGTAATCGGAAGCTCTGTTCCGTCAGCCACATAAATCTTTGACGGTTTCTGATTCGGGTTGCATCCATATTTCAGTTCCAGCTCTTTCATTACTCCTCATCCTCCCTGTTATTCTTATTCTTAATCATGGATTTTGCTACGCCTGTCTCAATATCGATATAGCGGACAAAAAGAGATACCTTATTCTCCTCATTGAGATTCATCCAGAGCATATTTGCAAACTTCTCCATATCGTTGGGAATTGCTACAAGCTTGGGTTCTCCTTCAAAGCTGGGAAGGGGATTGCCGTCGCATTTGTAAGTATGGATAAAGTGTCCTTCGCCCGCCGCACAGTTTTCATAAGAGAAAGTAAAACGGCTGCAGCTTCCGGGGTCGCCGTTGTTGCTCTTCAAAATAGACATTTCATAGCTGTATGTTCCATTTTCAATATGCATAACACCGGAAATACGCGGCGTATAATTAGGAGCGTCCGGCTCAAATTCGCGGCTTCTTAAGGATTCTTCAAAGCTCAGACCCTTTTCCATTCCCTCATATATGGTATCGGTCTGATCACCGTTTGTAACAATCGTCTTATTTCCCAGAACGCGCACCGGAGCGTAAATAATCAGGCTGGGGTCCGTCAGCTTGTCCGGATCAAAAGCCTGAGTGCGGATGCCTTCTCCTTCTGTGACGAAAACTCTGTTTCTGCTGTTCTCGCTTCGTCCCATAATAAAGTAAGCAGCCACTGCCTTTGTTCCGTCCTCTGTCCTTCCAAGAACAATTCCTCTTCCGGGATAGGCGTTCCCCTGAAGCTCCTGTGCCAGTGAAATCATTTCCATTTGTTTTCCTCCTTAATTCCGCCGTCTTTCCAATGCCGGAACTGCTTTTCTTCTTCTGACTGATATAAAAAAAGCCTGTCCACCTAAGCATTCATGCCCAGACGGTCGGCTCCTCATCCTTATACTCCCTGTGGTCTCTTCCACTTCCGTCAGTCGTATAATTAACTAAAACATATCATTTCTTTATTTTCTTGTCAACCCCTTTCCAATAAATACGCCGTATACGGCTCGCCCCTGTGATAACCCAGGGTTTCTGCAAGATGAAGAGACTGCTGCGTATGCGCGTCCCAGCTTGGATAAAGATCCCTTTTCAGGCATTCCAGAATAAGAGCCGCCCCGCAGGCTCTGGCAAGCCCTTTTCTTCTGTACTCTTCCTTTGTATCGATTTCGATCTCAATGCCGTCCTGGTAACAGGAATAAGAGGACGCGCCTGATACAAGCTCTCCTTCGTAAATGACAGCGACTCCGACTCCCCATTTTTGATAGCTTTCATAAGTATCAAACTGAGCCGTAAGATCTCTGCTCCATTCCTCTTTCAGACAGGCTTTGTAAAGTTCTTCGTCTATCAGACGAAGCTCGTACCCCTCTGGAAGCTGTTCTGTTATCTTTCTCAAATACGCTTCATCCCATACGCCCGTTTCCTTTTTTACAGCATAGCGCGTAAACTTCTTTACTTTATCCTGACGGCATTTTTCTATTATTTCTTCCCATTCCTTATTTTGAGGAACGAGAAGCCAGCTCTCCTTTTCGCAGGGCTGAAAACATGCAAACTCTTCCGACGGATTGCCTGCCAGGAAAATGAAATCACCAAGAACGGCTGCCGCCGACTGAGGATTCTGAATTTCATCTGCGTAGATTTCTCCCATAATTTCCTGAAGGCATGACCAGATAACGGTCTCTTCCCATCCTGCAAAAAGTGACGCCGCCTTTTCCGGCTCAGTAAGTTTATGGATCATACTTTTATCCTCTCACATTTTTTTCAATCGTATCGACAATTCTGCTTTTTACAAGAGCTGCAATCTCTGTAGACTTCATTCCCTTATATTCTTCCGGAAAAAGCGGCGGAAGGATATGTACCTGAACCGTGACAGGCTTAATGCTGTTGGTGTCAAATGCCTGAAATGCATCCAGCATCGCGACAGGGACAATGGGGCAGCCTGCCTGCATCGCGCATTTGAAACTTCCGCCTTTAAATTCTCCGGGATGATTTCCGTTTTTCGACCTTGTTCCCTCCGGAAAAATAAGATAATTTCTGCCTTCCTTTACTTCTGCTGTCACCGCCTGAATCACCTTAAGGGACTGGCGCACATCCTGGCGGTCCATAAATTTTGCTTTCATAATGGCAAAAACCTGCTTTAAAAACGGAACATTTCTCACTTCCATCTTGGCTACGACTGAAAACGGACGGGGACATGCTTCTATGATTGCCAGCACGTCGAAAAGTCCCTGATGATTCGGAAAAAATACAAAGTTTTCTTTTTCCGGAATATTTTCCTGTCCGTGAACCTCTATTTTCACCCTTCCGCCTTTATTGGCATGCAGAGTAATCTTTTTCAGAAGGGCATACTTCTTTTCTTCTGATATCTCGTCCGTATGCTTCGCATAGCTGCAAAGCTGATACCACCAATAAGGCACGAACGGAAGATTATAAAGTACCATTAACACAATTCTCCACATGGTTTAAGACCTGCTTTCTTTCAGATTTTCAAATTCCAGCTGAATGGACAACTCTTTTCCTGCAAGGCTTCCGCTGAGAAAATCGATCATCATCGACTGTATCTTATCTGAATAGCTCCAGTAAGGACTCGTGGTGAGAGGAATCAGAAAACTTCCTTCGCCTCCGTCGAATATAAAACGGTGTGCTTCTTTGATTCCTTTTCCTTCGTCCATAAAATAAACGACTCCCTGAAAATGAAGCTCCTCCTCAGAAGTATTCTTATCCTTTACCGTAATTCTTAAGAACTGAACGTCCTTTCCGGACAGCTTTTCGTCAAAAGAATAGAGAAAATAATTTTCCTCCGCCGTCATAAGATAGCTGTTTTCTTCTGTTTTTTCTGTATTCGTATCGATAAGACTAAAATCCGTTTCCACATCCTGGGTCTCTGTCTCTTCCAGCATCTGATTTCCCCAGCAAAGCGGAAGCATTTTCAGATTTTCTATATGCATGCGTTCTGCAAATTCTTCATACGCCGGTTCAAAGCTTTCTCTTATCTCGTCACTGTTTGTCAGGAAAATAATATTTTTATACCTGCATGGCGTATAGTTTTTTGCAAGATACTGATACATGTAATAATTCCGCGTGCTTAAAGAACCGGAATCGTGCTGCCACTCCGGGGAAACCACGATGATTTCCGGCTTCAGCTCTTCCAGAACTTCTATGGCTCTTGTCTGCATCACCTTATTATTCGTATTGTAGGTGCTGCTGAAAGGAAGAAGATTCTTTTTATCAAGAATATTGTAATGCGAAAGCTGATTTGTCATATCTACGAATTTTACATCTGCGCAGAGATCATTTGCCAGCTCATTCAGATTCATCAGCTCTTCCTTCTGTTCCTTCGTGATATAAATATCGCCGAGTCCCGGAATCTTCGTCTCTTCCACTGAAGCGTAAACATATTCCTCCGGTATTTCTTCCCGTTCAAAAAGATTGCCGGGCATTTCCAGAAGATTCGCTCCCTTGGAAATGACTGTGCAGAAAAAGAGAAAAACTGCCATCACCGCCGTTACAGAGGAGAAGCTTTTTTTCAGAGACGGAAGGAATACCATCAACACAAGAAAGAGGCTGCATATCGTCGTCACGATAATTCCGCGCTCTCCAAACTGAGTTCTCACAAAAGTATAGCGGACAATAATCAGATTAAACAGAATCAGAAAGATTACCGCATAAATTCCTAGCTTTTTCTCTTCTCCTTCTTTTCCGGAAAGATACACGAAGGACGCCAGAAGTGAAAATACAAAACCAAAGGTCGCATAC